>NZ_JARVSX010000018.1:0-270850 GCF_030208975.1 Pseudomonas sp. ME-P-057 | reverse complement strand
CGGCTGAAGCCGGTCCTACGTGTACACAGTATGTTGTCAGTGGGACCGGCTTTAGCCGGGAAGGCTTCGGTAGGCACACTGTAAATTGAGAGTGCTGTCGCTGGCCTCTTCCCGGCTGAAGCCGGTCCTACGGGTACACAGTATGTTGTCAGTGGGACCGGCTTTAGCCGGGAAGGCGTCGGTAGGCCCACTGCAAAAATGAGAGTGCTGGCTAGAGCAGGTCCCACTGAAACAGCATCAGCGGGTCCTGCCGACCGCGGATTACAATTTCAACAACGTCTTCCATGCCCGGCTTTGCAGCACGGTGATGGTTTGCTGCACCCGGGCATCCAGAATTTCATCCGTGATATCCAGGTGCGCCAGTTGCTCAAGCTTGTTCAGCTCGCCATACAACCGGTCCAACTCGGGCAGGTCGAGCGCCTGACGGGCGTAATGCAGCCATACCTGAAGCCGCTCAATACGTGGCAACTGTTCGGCGAGGTCTTCAGGTTGCTGTTGGTAGCGCGGCAGGTTCAGCGCGGTGGCCTCATCGCCCAGGAAACGCGGTACCCAGCTGCTGAGCATCGCGTGGCCCTGACGATTGCCACGGTTGTTGCGCTCGACCGTCCAGCTGCGTTCCATCAGCCAGCGAGAAGTGGTCAGCGAGAACAGGCCCCAGCGAGTGTCCTGCAGCTCTTCGACGAACTGCTCATGCGCGGCGGCACGGACGTCGCCATCTTCCTGACCGGCCAGCACTAGCGTGCGCCAGTCTTCCAGCAAAGCGTCCAGCGCCGCGCGCAGATCGTGGGTTGTCGCGCGCGGAGCGGCCTGACCGAGGCTGCCAGCCAGGGCACGCAGCTCGGCAAGCACTTCAACCCATTCCTGCAACAGGCTCCAGTGACCGTTGAAACGGTACTGCTCGGCCAGACGCTGGCTGCTGCCGAGCAGAAACCAGGCGATGGCGCTGAAAGCGTCGTCCACCGACACTTCACCATGCAGTTCAGGCGCCGGCAGTTTGATTGAGTAGCTGCCGGCGTCGAACAGACGATAGCCACGCTCGGCTTTGCTGATATCGCATGGCATTAGCGGCAGTTTCTCGGCCAGCTCAGCAGCGAGTTCCAGCAGCGCGGCGGGATCACCTTCGCGCAGCTCTAGTTCCAGTTCGCAAATTTCTTCCTGCTGCTTGCCCGCGATCACCTTGCCCAGATCCAGCGCGGCCTCGATCACCACTTTGGACTTGCCACGGCCCCAGGCAATTTCTGCCTTTTCGCGGACAAAATCAGTGGTGAACAGCGGCTTGATGGTTTTCTTATCCAGGTCCGCCAATTGCTCCGGCCAGCATTCGCCGTCGAGCTTCTTCAGATCGAGCTTGGCTTTGGGCACGTCCCAGTTGTACTCGTTACGTTCGGACAGACCCGCCATGCTCTGGCCGCGGGTTTTCAGGGTCTGAATGATCGCGCCGCCGTCACGGCGCAGGCGTAGCGCAACCTTGGCCTGGGCCAGCTCACGCTCAGGGGTGTCGAAGTACTGATTGAACAGCTCAAGCCGCTCCCAGCCGCTCTTGTTGCGCTTCTTCAGCAGCGGGTGCTCGCGCAGGGCTATGAGGGTTTCGCGGCTGACGCGGAGTTTGATTTCGGTTTCTTTGTGCATGGCCGGAGAATCCAAACGCTCTATCGCTGATAACAGGGGACACAGCCGGAATCGACACAGCTGCGTGGGCCGTGCAGTGTACAGGACATCAACCGACACAGTTTATTCATGCGGCCGAATCGACCTATGATGGCTCGCACGTAGCACCCCATCACCGGAGTCGCCTATGCCGTTGCCGTCCCTGAAAGACCAGTTCGCCGCCCTGATCGCCGCTCCGTCCGTAAGCTGCACGCAGCCGGCGCTCGACCTGTCCAATCGCGCCGTTATTGATTTGCTGGCAGGGTGGCTGGGTGATCTTGGCTTTGCCTGTGACATCCAGCAGGTAAGCCCCGGCAAGTTCAATCTGGTCGCGACGTTTGGCACCGGCCCCGGCGGGTTGGTGCTGGCCGGGCACAGCGATACGGTCCCCTACGACGATGCGTTGTGGAAAACCGATCCGCTGAAGCTGACCGAGGTCGACGGCAACTGGGTAGGACTGGGCAGCTGCGACATGAAAGGCTTCTTCGCGCTGGCCATCGAGGCGTTGCGGCCTTTGCTCGACCAGCCGTTCAAACAACCGCTGATCATCCTCGCTACCTGCGATGAGGAAAGCTCGATGGCGGGCGCAAAGGCCTTGGCTGCCGCAGGTGGCGTGCTCGGGCGCGCGGCCGTGATCGGAGAACCGACTCGTCTCAAGCCGGTTCGTCTGCACAAGGGCGTGATGATGGAGCGCATCGAAATTCTTGGCCGCAGCGGTCACTCTTCCGACCCAAGCCTGGGGCGCAGCGCGCTTGAAGCCATGTACGACGCCATTGGCGAGCTCAAAGGCCTGCGTCGCCAGTGGCAGGAGCAATACCGCAACCCGCAGTTCAGCGTGCCGCAACCGACCCTGAACTTCGGCTGCATACACGGAGGCGACAACCCGAACCGGATCTGCGGGCAGTGCTCGCTGGAGTTCGACCTGCGCCCGCTGCCGGGCATGGACCCCGACGTGCTGCGCGACGCCATCAGGCAGAAACTGCACCCCGTTGCCGAACTGCATCAGGTACAGATCGATTACGCGCCGCTGTTCTCGGAAGTGTCCCCGTTTGAAGAAAGTGCCGATGCGGAACTGGTGCGAATCGCCGAGCGTCTGACCGGTCATACGGCCGAAGCAGTGGCATTTGGCACCGAAGCGCCTTATCTTCAGCGCCTTGGTTGCGAAACCATCGTGCTGGGTCCAGGTGACATTGCCTGCGCGCACCAGCCAGGTGAGTATCTTGAAATGTCACGTTTGCAGCCTACAGTGCGTCTGTTACGTCAGTTGATCGAACACTATTGTCTGACGCCTGCGTGAGTCGGCGACTACCCCCGAAATACCCGAAAAAGGAGAGTACGCGTGTTGCGATGCCTGTTCCGACGATAAAGCTCATGCCGTCTTGAGTGTTTTCACCCTTCGTCCATCTACCACAGGCTCCTTTCGGATATGCCCGATTACGTTAATTGGCTCCGCCACGCTTCTCCCTACATCAATGCCCACCGGGATTGCACCTTTGTCGTCATGCTGCCGGGAGACGGCGTCGAGCACCCGAACTTCGGCAATATCGTTCATGACCTTGTGTTGCTGCACAGCCTGGGCGTTCGTCTGGTGCTGGTGCACGGTTCGCGTCCGCAGATTGAAAACCGACTGCAGGCGCGCGGTCTGACGCCGCACTTCCATCACGACATGCGCGTGACCGACTTCGCGACGCTTGAGTGTGTGATCGACGCGGTCGGGGCGCTTAGAGTCGCCATTGAGGCGCGCCTGTCGATGGACATGGCTGCTTCGCCCATGCAGGGTTCTCGCTTGCGCGTCACAGGGGGCAATTTCGTCACGGCGCGCCCGATTGGCGTGCTCGAAGGTGTTGATTTTCAGCACACCGGCGAAGTCCGCCGCATCGACCGCAAAGGTATCAGCCGACTGCTCGATGAGCGCTCCATTGTGCTGCTATCGCCGTTGGGCTACTCGCCCACGGGTGAAATCTTCAATCTGGCCTGTGAGGACGTCGCGACCCGCGCGGCGGTCGATCTGGGCGCAGAAAAACTGCTGTTGTTCGGCGCCGAATCAGGCCTGCTGGACGAGCAGGGCCGTCTGGTACGTGAACTGCGCCCACAGCAAGTGCCCGCGCACCTTCAACGCCTGGGCAGCAATTACCAGGCCGAGCTGCTGGATGCGGCGGCGCAGGCCTGTCGCGGCGGGGTCGCGCGCAGCCACATCGTCAGCTATGCCGAAGACGGCGCGCTCCTGTCCGAACTGTTCACCCGTGCAGGCGGCGGGACGTTGGTGGCGCAGGAGCAATTCGAGCTGGTGCGCGAAGCGTCCATCGGTGACGTCGGCGGGCTTATTGACCTGATCACGCCGCTGGAGGAGCAGGGCATCTTGGTGCGCCGCTCGCGTGAAGTGCTGGAGCGTGAGATCGAGCAGTTCAGCGTAGTCGAGCGAGAAGGGCTGATTATCGCCTGCGCTGCGCTGTACCCCATTGCTGACTCCGAGGCGGGCGAGTTGGCGTGTCTGGCGGTAAACCCTGAATACCGTCACGGCGGGCGCGGCGACGAGTTGCTCGAGCGCATTGAAGAGCGCGCCCGGGCGGTCGGCCTGAAAACCCTGTTCGTGCTTACCACTCGCACGGCGCACTGGTTTCAGGAGCGCGGCTTTGAGCCAAGCAGTGTCGATCGTCTGCCCAGCGCACGCGCGTCGCTGTACAACTACCAGCGCAATTCGAAGATCTTCGAGAAAGCGATATAAGCGGGCGATGAAGGCCTCACATCGGCTTCAAGCCTGACGCCGCTTTTCTATTGTAGGAGCGCGCTTGCCCGCGATATCGGTGTGTCAGGCGACGTTGATGTCGTTGCCGGAATCCATTCGCGGGCAAGCGCGCTCCTACAACCGGGCGGTGTGGTGGCAGAAGGTGAAGTCAGCGGGGACTGAGCGATTCCGCCGGCTTCAAGCCTGACGCCGCTTTTCTATTGTAGGAGCGCGCTTGCCCGCGATATCGGTGTGTCAGGCGACGTTGATGTCGTTGCCGGAATCCATTCGCGGGCAAGCGCGCTCCTACACCTGGATCGAGTCGTGTCAGAAAATGAAGTCAGCGGGGACTGAGCGATTCCGCCGGCTTCAAGCCTGACGCCGCTTTTCTATTGTAGGAGCGCGCTTGCCTGCGATATCGGTGTGTCAGGCGACGTTGATGTCGTTGCCGGAATCCATTCGCGGGCAAGCGCGCTCCTACACCTGGATCGAGTCGTGTCAGAAAATGAAGTCAGCGGGGAGTGAGCGTTTCCGCCGGCTTCAAGCCTGACGCCGCTTTTCTATTGTAGGAGCGCGCTTGCCCGCGATATCGGTGTGTCAGGCGACGTCCACGTTGGTGCCGAAATCCATTCGCGGGCAAGCGCGCTCCTACACCCGGGCGGTGCGGTGGCAGAAGATGAAGTCAGCGGGGAGTGAGCGATTCCTCCGGCTTCAAGCCTTGCGCCGCTCCTACACTCGGATAGGGTCGTGGCAGAAGGCGACGTCAGCCTGCACCGAGCGCTCACGCCGGATATCAAATGGCGCCGATGCACTCACCCGTAGGAGCCGGCTTGCTGGCGAACGCGGTGGTTCAGAGAGAAGAGAGTGACTGATCCGACGCTTTCGCCAGTAAGCCTGCTTCTACAGGTTTAATTGGCGTCGTGTCAGTTGCTGACACGACGCCCTGCCGGTCAGTTACTGATTGCCAGAATGCTCGCCTGATACGCACCCACGAACGTATCAAAATCCACCTTTTCCTCGGTCTGCTCCAGTTCCGCTTGCGCGGCCAGTGACTCACGTGCCGTGGTTTCGAAGCGGCTCTGCTCTTCGGCACTCAGCGGACGGCTGCGGAAGTCTTCGGCGTGGACCTGTGACTGGCGAAGGGAAAAGGCGGTGAAGCCCTCCTTGTGCTCGGTCATGGCGGCGAGGACTTGCGCAGACGGTGTGAGTGAGGCGTCCGCAACCTTCGCCCGCTGAACCTCCAGCGATTTGACGTGCTCATCCGTGCCATGGCTCGCATCAAGCAATTCACAGATCGGCCGGATGGTGTCCAGCATCTCGTTGGCCCAGGCTTTCAGGTCCACCGTCGTATCGTTACGGCTCAGTTGCAGCCCCGGGCGGCGACCTTCCTTGACCACGGTCAGGAAGTTCGAACTGGCGTTCCCACATTCGTTATTCGCCAGTTGCGGGCTGTCGTGCAGCGCGCAGTACAGAATGAACGCGTCGATGAAACGTGACTGCTGAAGGTCTATGCCCACTGGCAGGAACGGATTGATGTCCAGGCAGCGGACTTCAACGTACTGCACGCCGCGCGCGACCAGCGCCTGAATCGGGCGCTCGCCGGAATAGGTGACGCGTTTCGGGCGGATCGTCGAGTAGTACTCGTTTTCGATCTGCAGCACGTTCGTGTTGAGCTGAATCCACTCGCCATCCTTGTGCGTGCCGATTTCGACGTAAGGCGCGTAAGGCGTCGCCACCGCACGGCGAAGGCTGTCGGTGTAGGTCAGCAAGTCGTTGTAGCAAGGCGTCAAGTCCGCCTGGGCATTGCTCTGGTAACCCAGATCGCTCATCCGCAGGCTGGTGGCATACGGCAGATAAAGCGTCTCGGCGTCGAACTGCTCAAGCTGGTGCGAGCGGCCGCGCAGGAAACTGGCGTCCAGGGCCGGCGATGCGCCGAACAGGTACATGAGCAGCCAGCTGTAGCGACGGAAGTTGCGGATCAGCCCAATGTAGCCCTCGGATTGGAAGTCGCGGTCGTCGCCGTCAAAGTTCGCGTCCTGCCGCAGGACCGGCCAGATGGCCTCAGGCAGCGAAAAGTTGTAATGAATGCCTGCGATGCACTGCATGGTTTTGCCGTAGCGCAGTGCGAGGCCCTGACGATAGACGTACTTGAGCTTGCCGATATTGGACGTGCCGTAATAGGCAATCGGGATATCAGCTTCGGCCGGCAACGGACACGGCATCGAAGGGCTCCAGATGTATTCGCTGCCCAGCTTGCTGTAGGCAAAGCGATGGATCTTGTCCAGGCTGTCGAGCGTATCGGCCGGGTTGGACAATGCCGGAGTGATGAACTCCAGCAGCGACTCGGAGTAGTCAGTAGTGATTTGCTCGTTGGTCAACGCGGCACCGAGCGCTTCCGGGTGCGGAGTTTGCGCCAGACGGCCTTCGCCCGTAACGCGCAGGCATTCACGCTCGATGCCATGCAAGCACTTCTCCAGAAGAGAGAGATTGGAGTGCTCGCCAAGCAAGGTCAGGCGGCGGTTGAGAAGTTCGCTCAAGTTGGAATCCTTCACGCGTCAGTCGGCCCTATATGGGGGCGATATGGCGGTCTACAAGGGTGAAGAAAGGAACTGGCGTTTTCGCCTCGTCGATGGCCCTAACGCCGATGCCCGTCGCTGATTGTTCCTGATAAGGAAATCAGAAAATTTCGACACTGCTTAACAGTGCCGAAACTAACTCATAACGCCATCGGACAGCTAGACGATCGCGAACGTGCCCTGCGCTTTGGCAACAAGCTTGTCGTGCTGCCGAACATCGGCCTCGACCACCAGCGTTCGCCGTCCGGCATGCAGCACAGTGCTGGTGCAGATGACTTCGCCGTCGGCCACGGCGCGCATGTAGTTGATTTTGCACTCTACCGTGACGCTTTGCTTATCGAAGCCGTGAGAACTGGAACAAGCCAGCCCCATGGCGATGTCGACCAGGCTGAACAACGCGCCCCCGTGCATGACGTTACCGCGATTGCGCAGGTGCGGTTCCAGTGGCAGCGCCACCACAGCGACACCTTCATCCAACTGCACCACGCGGCAACCGAGCGTCTTGAAATAGGCGCTCTGGGTCAATTCGTCCGGGATGTCCATTAGCGTTTCTTCAACTGCTTGGCGTTGGCGAACAGCGAAGCCATCGCATTATTGCTCGGTGCTGCCGCAGCGGTTTCCTTTCGCGGGGCACTGCTCTGCTGTTGGCGCGGAGCCGCGCCGGGACGGGCGCCGCGAGCACCATCGACTTTCTCTCCGGGGGTATCGCCCATGCGCATCGACAGACCGACGCGCTTGCGCGGAATATCCACCTCCATCACCTTGACCTTCACCACATCGCCCGCTTTTACCGCTTCGCGAGGGTCCTTGATGAATTTCTCCGAAAGCGCAGAGATATGCACCAAACCGTCCTGATGGACACCGATATCGACAAATGCACCGAAGTTGGTGACGTTGGTGACCACGCCTTCCAGAATCATGCCCGGCTGGAGGTCCTTGAGGTCCTCGACACCGTCCTGAAATTCAGCGGTCTTGAACTCCGGACGCGGATCTCGCCCCGGTTTTTCCAGCTCTTGAAGGATGTCGGTCACGGTAGGAAGACCAAAGGTTTCGTCCGTGAATTTCTTTGGATCCAGGCGCTTCAGGAACCCGGCATCACCGATCAGCGAGCGGATGTCGCGATCGGTCTGGGCCGCAATGCGCTGCACCAGCGGATACGCCTCAGGGTGAACGGCCGACGAGTCCAGCGGGTTGTCGCCATTCATGACGCGCAGAAAACCTGCGGCCTGTTCAAAGGTTTTTTCGCCCAGACGCGGCACCTTCTTCAACGCCGCGCGGGTCTTGAACGCGCCGTTCTGGTCGCGGTGGGAAACGATGTTCTGTGCCAGCGTGGTGTTCAAGCCCGAAATCCTCGCCAGCAAGGCGACGGAGGCGGTGTTCACATCAACGCCCACAGCGTTCACACAATCTTCCACAACGGCGTCAAGGCCGCGGGCCAGTTTGAGCTGAGAAACGTCGTGCTGATATTGGCCGACGCCGATGGATTTGGGGTCAATCTTCACCAGCTCGGCCAGTGGGTCCTGCAACCGCCGGGCAATGGAAACAGCACCCCGAATGGAAACATCAAGGTCCGGGAATTCTTTGGACGCCAGCTCGGATGCCGAATAAACCGAAGCGCCGGCCTCAGAAACCATGACTTTGGTCATCTTCAAGCCTGGATACTTTTTGATCAGATCGCCTGCCAGCTTGTCGGTCTCACGACTGGCCGTGCCGTTGCCGATCGCGATCAGGTCCACCGAATGCTTGGCGCAGAGTGCGGCGAGCACGGCGATGGTCTGGTCCCACTGGTTTTTCGGTACGTGCGGATAAACCGTCGCGTAGTCCAGCAGCTTGCCGGTGCTGTCGACCACGGCGACCTTGCAGCCGGTACGCAGGCCCGGGTCAAGGCCCAGTGTGGCGCGCGGCCCCGCCGGTGCGGCCAGCAGCAGGTCATGCAGGTTGTGAGCGAATACATTGATCGCTTCGGTCTCGGCACCTTCACGCAGCTCGCCGAGCAGATCCGTCTCCATGCTGGAGTACAACTTGACCTTCCAGGTCCAGCGCACGACTTCGGCCAGCCATTTATCCGCAGGGCGATTCCGATTCTGCAGACCGAAGCGCTCGCTGATCATCATCTCGCACGGGTGCAGGGTGCCCGGAAGCTCTTCGCCGACCTTCAGCGCCGAGCTCAGGACGCCCTCGTTGCGACCACGGAAGATCGCTAGCGCGCGGTGCGAAGGCATGCTTTTGAGGGGTTCGTCGTGTTCGAAATAATCGCGAAACTTGGCGCCTTCCTCTTCCTTGCCTGGCACCACTCGAGCGCTGATCACGGCTTCGTGCTTGAGGAAGCTGCGCAGTTTTTCAAGCAGCGTGGCGTCTTCAGCAAAACGTTCCATCAGGATGTATTTGGCGCCATCAAGCACGGCCTTGACGTCGGCAAAGCCTTTTTCGGCATCGACGAAGCGCGCGGCTTCAGTCTCCGGCGTCTGGTCGGGGTTGTTGAAAAGCCCGTCCGCCAGCTCGCCCAAACCGGCTTCCAGGGCGATCTGCCCTTTGGTGCGGCGCTTCTGCTTATACGGCAGGTACAAATCTTCAAGGCGCGTTTTGGTGTCGGCAAGCTTGATGTCGCGGGCCAGCTCAGGGGTCAACTTGCCTTGCTCCTCGATGCTGGCAAGGATGCTGACGCGGCGGTCGTCGAGCTCGCGCAGGTAACGCAGGCGCTCTTCCAGATGACGCAGTTGCGTGTCATCGAGGCTGCCTGTGACTTCCTTACGGTAACGAGCGATGAAGGGCACGGTTGAGCCTTCATCCAGTAGCGCGACGGCCGCTTCGACCTGTTGCGGGCGGACGCCGAGTTCCTCGGCGATGCGGCTGTTGATACTGTCCATAAAACCACCTGGCAAATGTGTGTGCATAAAATCAGCTGCTGGCGAACCGCCTTGAGCGAGCGTTGCCTGACTTTGAAGGCGGCGCATTATACCCAGTGCGTCCTGAATAGGGGATTGGCCCGTCGAGACGACGGTTTGAGCCAGCGCGGACAACGTGAATCCAGCGCAAAACACTCGGCAAAAGCACTCATGTGGATTCAGGAAAAATCTGCTAACAATGCACACGGTGCGCATAACTGCAGCTACGCCATAATGCGCGCCGAGATCAAAGGAGCTTCCCAATGAGCAGCACTGCACAAACGGCTGAAGGCGAGAAAATCCTCATCGTTGACGATGACCCGGGCTTGAGCAGCCTGCTAGAACGCTTTTTCAACAGCAAGGGCTACCGTGCCCGGGCTGTGCCCAACGTGGAGCAAATGGACCGGCTGCTGGCACGCGAAGTGTTCCACCTCGTGGTACTGGACTTGATGCTGCCGGGCGAAGACGGCCTGTCCGCCTGCCGCCGCTTGCGCGCCGCGAACAATCAAGTGCCCATCATCATGCTGACTGCCAAGGGCGACGAGCTGAGCCGCATCAAGGGACTTGAGCTCGGCGCCGATGACTATCTGGCCAAACCCTTCAACCCCGACGAGCTGATGGCCCGCGTTCGCGCAGTGCTTCGCCGTCAGTCCGCACCGGTACCTGGCGCACCCGCCAGCGAAGACGAAACCGTCACCTTTGGCGACTACGCACTGTCCCTCGCGACTCGCGAGCTCAAGCGCGGCGATGAAGTGCACATGCTGACCACCGGTGAATTCGCCGTGCTGAAGGCATTGGTCATGCACGCCCGGGAGCCGTTGACTCGCGACAAACTCATGAACCTCGCCCGTGGGCGTGAGTGGGACGCTCTGGAACGTTCAATCGACGTCCAGATTTCGCGTCTGCGCCGTCTGATTGAAGTGGACGCTGCCAAGCCGCGTTACATCCAGACCGTCTGGGGAGTGGGTTATGTGTTCGTACCAGACGGCGCCAACAAGCAGTAACAGCAAATTCGACGGTAATCTGCCGGGCTTGCCTCACGCCCGCCTACGTTAGCCAGTCACCTCGGTGTTCGCCAAAGCGATCACCGACGTGACTGGTTTTTGCTGTGCCATGTGTTCCGCAAATTCGCGAGCCCGGCTCGCTTCTCGCAAAGTGTGTAGCAGCTGTTATGAAGACACCGGTCTGGTTCCCGCAAAGCTTTTTCTCTCGCACCCTGTGGCTGGTGCTCATCGTCGTGCTGTTTTCAAAGGCGCTGACGCTCGTTTATCTGTTGATGAATGAAGACGTTCTGGTCGATCGTCAATACAGCCACGGCGTTGCACTCACTTTGCGGGCTTACTGGGCAGCCGATGAGAGTGACCGGCAGACCATCGCCGACGCTGCCGGGCTGATCCGTGTCGTAGGCGGCGGCGTGCCAGAGGGCGAGCAGCATTGGCCTTACTCCGAAATCTATCAGCGACAGATGCAGGATGAGCTGGGTGCCGACACCGAAGTGCGTCTGCGTGTCCATGCGCCTCCCGCGTTGTGGGTGCGCGCGCCCAGCCTTGGCGATGGCTGGCTGAAGGTGCCGCTTTATCCGCATCCGTTGCGAGGACAGAAAATCTGGAGCGTGCTGGGTTGGTTCCTGGCGATTGGCTTGCTCTCTACCGCTTCGGCATGGATCTTCGTCAGCCAGCTCAATCAACCTCTCAAACGGCTGGTTTTCGCGGCGCGGCAGTTGGGGCAGGGGCGCAGCGTGCGTTTGCCGGTCGGAGACACGCCGAGTGAAATGACCGAGGTCTATCGCGCTTTTAACCAGATGGCTGAGGATGTCGAACAGGCCGGGCAGGAGCGTGAGTTGATGCTGGCCGGGGTTTCCCATGACTTGCGCACGCCGCTGACCCGCTTGCGTCTGTCGCTGGAGTTGATGCCCGCCAACAACGAGTTCATGGATGGCATGGTCCGTGACATTGAAGACATGGACGCGATCCTCGACCAATTCCTGGCATTCATCCGGGACGGACGGGACGAAGAGGTGGAGGAAGTGGATCTGGTCGAGTTGGTCCACGAAGTCGTCGCGCCGTACAACAGTCCGGTGGAGCAGGTTCGCCTCTGCCTGGAGTCCATTCCGCCATTTCCCTTGCGGCGGGTATCCATGAAGCGGTTGCTCAATAATCTGATAGGCAACGCGATGCACCATGCGGGTGACGGGGTTGAAGTGGCGGCCTATGTCTCCGGCGACAGCGGGGCGCCTTACGTGGTGCTGAGCGTGCTGGATCGCGGCGCGGGAATTGATCCATCGGAACTGGAGGGGATTTTCAACCCGTTCATCCGTGGCGACCGCGCCAGAAGCGGCAAGGGGACGGGGCTGGGTCTGGCAATCGTCAAGCGCATCGCGGCGATGCACGGCGGCAATGTCGAACTGCGTAACCGTTCGGGAGGCGGGCTGGAGGCGCGGGTTCGGCTGCCGCTGGGGCTATTGCTACCCAGAGATGCCGATTGACCATCCTGGCGCCGTGATCGCGGGCACCTTGCTCGCGATTACGGCGCTTGGGCATGTACAGGCGCGCTAGCCTTTGCCCTTGGTGCGGGTCATGTGCGGCGCGCCGTTTTTCTCGATGTACTCGATGATCATGCCAGCGACATCCTTGCCGGTGGTTGTCTCGATCCCTTCAAGGCCTGGAGACGAGTTGACCTCCATCACCAGCGGTCCGTGGTTGGAGCGCAGAATGTCTACACCCGCGACACTCAACCCCATGACCTTGGCCGCGCGAATGGCTGTCATGCGCTCTTCGGGGGTGATTTTGATCAGGCTGGCGGTGCCGCCACGGTGCAGGTTCGAGCGAAACTCTCCAGGCTTGGCCTGACGCATCATCGAGGCGATGACCTTGTCGCCCACCACGAAGCAACGGATGTCTGCACCACCGGCCTCCTTGATGTACTCCTGCACCATGATGTCCTGCTTGAGCCCCATGAACGCCTCGATCACCGATTCGGCGGCCGTTGCGGTTTCGCACAGCACAACGCCGATGCCTTGGGTGCCCTCCAGCACCTTGATCACCAAAGGCGCGCCATTGACCATTTGGATCAGGTCGGGGATGTCATCCGGCGAGTGGGCAAAGCCGGTGACGGGCAGGCCGATTCCACGCCGTGACAGCAGCTGCAGCGAGCGCAGCTTGTCGCGCGAGCGCGCAATCGCAACCGATTCGTTGAGTGGGAACACCCCCATCATTTCAAACTGACGCAACACGGCGCAGCCGTAGAAGGTCACGGACGCACCGATGCGGGGTATGACTGCATCGAAGCCTTCCAGGGGTTTCCCCCGGTAATGGATCTGCGGCTTATGACTGGCAATGTTCATATAGGCGCGCAGAGTGTCGATCACCACGACCTCATGGCCGCGCTGAATACCCGCTTCGACCAGGCGACGAGTTGAATACAGACGCGGGTTTCGCGAAAGCACAGCGATCTTCATGCAGCACCTGTGGCAGAGAGATTTGAAGCCGGAGAAACCGGCTTGTCCTGAACGTAAGTAACACCCGGATTGACGACCAGCTGGCCATCAATCAAAGCCTTGGAACCCAGCAACAACCGATACCGCATCGCCTTGCGGCAGGCCAGCGTGAACTCCACCGGCCAGACCCGATCCCCCAGCGCCAACGTTGTACGTATGACGTACCGGACCTGAGCGTGGCCATTGGAGCTTTTGATGGTTTTCATCGCAACGAGTTGAGCCTCGCAGCGGCGGTGGCGCAGCTGGACCACCGTCCCCAGGTGCGCGTTGAAGCGCACCCATTTTTCTCCGTCTCGCTCAAACGGTTCGATTTCAGTTGCATGCAAGCTGGAAGTACTTGCGCCGGTGTCGATTTTTGCACGCAAACCGGCGACGCCCAGATGGGGCAACGCCACCCATTCGCGCAGGCCAACGACTGTCAGATGATCAAATGTTTTCAAAGCGTTTCCGTTGGTTTACGCGTTTTGCCAAACGCTGGCATCTATGGGCGGCAGTGCCTGGAATGCAGGCTTGGCGAACCAGTAGCCTTGCATCAGATAAATGCCGCAATTGGCGAGGAAGTCCCGCTCGCCTGTGTGTTCGATGCCCTCGGCAATCACTGTAACGTTGAGGTCCTTACACATTGTGACAACGCCGCGAACGATTGCCTGCCTCGCCCGGTCCAGATGAACATTGCGCACCAGTGCCATGTCGAGCTTGATCAGGTCGGGCTGGAAGTCGGCAAGCAGCGTCAGGCCCGAGTGACCGGCGCCGAAATCATCAATCGCTGTTTTGAAGCCAAACTCCCGGTATTCGCGAAGGATATTGGTCAGGTGTTTGTTGTTGCCCAGCTGTTCACTCTCGACGGTTTCAAAGATCAGCCGGTCAAGCGGAAAGTTATTCGCCTTTGCCGCTTCCAGCGTGCTGCGAATGCACATCTCCGGCCGATACACCGCATTGGGCAGAAAATTGATCGAGAGATAGCTGGCCATTCCCAGCCGGGCGGCAGTTGAAATTGCACGGGTTCGGCACAATTGATCGAAACGGTAACGGTTGGTGTCGTCAACGCGGCTGAGCACGGTTAGTGCTCCTTCACCATTGACGCCACGTACCAAAGCCTCATGGGCAAATACCGAGCGGTCTCGGACATCCACAATAGGTTGATAGGCGAATTCGAATTCGAAATCCAGTGCCGGGCTTTCTTTGCAGCCCTTGCACCCACCCGTCAATGCCGTTGGAAAGTCTGTCACGTCGTACTCCAGAAGCAGGTACTTGAATCCTGGTGGGCAGTGTAAACGAGGGTGGGCGTAACTGCGCCCCCGACGTGACGTAGTACTGTTCTGACATTTACACGATCGAGGAATTCAGATGACACAGAAGTCAGATGAGGACGACAAAGTCCGTCTGGACAAGTGGCTATGGGCAGCGCGCTTTTTCAAGACCCGTGCATTGGCCAAGGCCGCTATCGAAAGCGGCAAGGTTCATTGTCGAGGGGAGCGTTGCAAACCGGGTAAAGAACCGCGCGTAGGCGATGAGTTGCAAATCCGAATGGGCTTTGATGAGCGCACGGTAGTGGTTCAAGCGCTGTCCATCGTTCGACGTGGAGCCCCTGAAGCCCAATTGCTGTACAGCGAGACCCCGGACAGCATCGCCAAGCGTGAGCAAGCGGCCGAGATGCGCAAAGCAGGCAATCTGGGGATTACCACCGATGGCAAGCCGAGCAAAAAGCAGCGCCGGCAGCTGTTCCAGTTCCGCTCTGGCGATGATTAAGTACACCGCCGCGGCAATGACCGCGGAGCGAACACACGGTCAAGGCGGGGAGCAACGCGGGTAGTGGTTACAGATGAGCGCCCGGCTTCATGATGCTCAGGCAGCGGAGCAGTGGCAGGCGGCCAAAGATGTTGAACAGCGGTGCGGTCAGGCGCAGGAAGAACCCGGTGGCCTTCGCCACGAACGGGGTGTAGCAGCTCCAGCCCAGCGCCAGGAGTGCGATCATCACCCCGCCGATGTAATCGTCCTGACCCCAATGCGCGCCAGCCACCAGACGCGGCATCATGAACAGCAACGCCAGCGCCCAGATGACCACACGCTGGCCTAAGGTGCGGCTATAGACGCTCATGAACATCGCCCAGATCAGCAGCACGGAAGCATGGTCGCCCGGAAAGCTCTGGCTCGAGCGGTCCTTGAGCTGCCATTTGTCTTCCAGCGTCGGGAATATATCGCTGAGCTTGATAGCGTCGGGGATCACCATGGACGCGCTGTCATGTTGCAGCGAGCTGTGATCGATGATTTTGGAAAAAACCGTGCGGATGATCAGCAGCAAGATCAGCGTCAACACGAAGCCGATCAGTGCGGCACGCGTTTGCAGGGTTTTGAATACCCACTCGCCTTTTATAAGCAGCGTGAGGAGAATCAGCCCGACCACGACATCGAAGGGCCGCATGCTGGCGATTGTCCAGATCCACAGCCACACTTTGTTCTGCTCCAGCGGGCGATTGAGGACATGAAACAGACCTTCGTCGAACTGGGTAAAAGCTGCGTGCCCTGTTGGCCAGATCCACAGCAGCAGCAGGGCCAGTGCGACGAGATTGCACAGCAGGAATTTTTTGCCGTTCCACTTGGGTTGGAACAACGCGGGATAGTCCATAAAATGCCCCCATCGGCATGACAGTGCACCCGTCGGTGCTAAACCGCGCTTTATAAGCGCTTGTCATCACTTTGTCATCCATTCAGATACCTTCTCCTATGCACGATTTTGCGGACACCGATTACACCCAGCGTTTCATCTTTGACGAAAGCGACGTTCGCGGTGAGCTCGTCGCCCTCGAGCGCAGCTACGCCGAGGTGCTTGCCAAGCACCCGTATCCCGAACCGGTCGCCCAGTTGCTCGGCGAAATGCTCGCCGCTGCCGCACTGCTGGTGGGCACGTTGAAGTTCGACGGGCTTCTGGTCTTGCAGGCCCGGTCCCTCGGCCCTGTGTCGCTGCTGATGGTCGAATGCTCCAGCGAGCGCGAGTTGCGCGGCATTGCCCGTTACGATGAGGCCCTGGTCAAGCCGGACGCGACGCTTCTTGATCTGATGCCTGATGGCGACCTCACCATGACCATTGATCCGCGCCAGGGCAAACGCTATCAGGGCATTGTCGGACTGGATGGCGTTGACCTGTCTGCCTGTCTGTCCAGTTACTTCGTGATGTCGGAGCAGCTGCCGACTCGCTTCTGGATCAAGGCCGATGGCAAGCGTGCCCGGGGCCTGCTGCTGCAGCAGTTGCCAGCTGAAAAGCTCAAAGAGCCCGAGGAGCGTGAAGCCAGTTGGCAGCACGTCAACACGCTGGTCGATACCCTGACCGCTGAGGAATTGCTCGGTCTGACCAACGAAACCGTGCTGCACAGGTTGTTCCACGAGGACGCGGTGCGCATGTTCGACGTGCAGCCTCTGGTGTTTCGTTGCAGCTGCTCGCGCGAACGTTCTGGCAACGCGCTGGTCAGTCTTGGTCTGGAAGATGCACAGCAATTAGTGATCGAGCATCATGGCGCAGTCGAGATCGACTGCCAGTTCTGCAATCAGCGCTATTTCTTCGACGCAACCGATGTAGCGCAGCTGTTTGCAGGGGGTGGGGTAGATACTCCGTCCGATACCCGCCATTGATGTAGTGCGGGTTCTGGGCTGAATGCTTTCCGCCCGGCCCGCTTGACTCTTCTTCATGTAGTTCTGACAAGAGGGCCCTACCTTTTTTGGGCTTTTCTGGCATAATCCGGCCACTTTTTAGCTGTAGTAGTGTCGGTTTTTCTACTACAAAACGTTTGGAGCACTCGGCCATCGAGCCGACGGGGAATCTCATGACGCAAGCCAATAACGCCGTTCATACCGATCTCAGTGTCGACGATCTGGTGAAAGAAGCCCTCAAACGCGAAGAAGGCGTGCTGTCCGATACTGGCGCACTTGTCGTCGAAACCGGCCACCGTACAGGCCGTTCGCCAGCCGACCGCTTCATCGTAGACGAACCATCCACTCAGGCTGCGATTGCATGGGGTGCGATCAACCGGAAATTCCCGGCGGACAAGTTCGACGCCCTCTGGGCGCGTGTCGAGGCGTTTAACAATGCCCAGGAACACTTCGTTTCCCACGTCCACGTAGGCGCGGCCGAAGACCACTACCTTGCAGTCAAGATGACCACACAGACTGCCTGGCAGAACCTGTTTGGTCGCTGCCTGTTCATCAATCCGGCTCAATACAACCCGGCCGGTCGTGAAGAGTGGCAAGTGCTCAACGTTGCCAACTTCGAGTGCGTGCCTGAGCGTGACGGCACCAACTCCGATGGCTGCGTCATCATCAACTTTGCCCAGAAGAAGGTACTCATTGCCGGCATGCGTTACGCCGGTGAAATGAAGAAAGCCATGTTCTCGGTGCAGAACTTCCTGTTGCCAGCGTCCGACGTTCTGCCTATGCATTGCGCCGCCAACATTGGTGAAGAAGGCGACGTAACGTTGTTCTTCGGCCTGTCCGGCACCGGCAAAACCACCCTGTCGGCTGACGAAACCCGCTACCTCATCGGTGACGATGAACACGGCTGGGGCGAAGGCGTGGTCTTCAACATCGAAGGTGGTTGCTACGCCAAGTGCATCGACCTCTCCGAGAAGAACGAGCCGGTTATCTGGAAAGCCATCAAGCATGGCGCGGTTCTGGAAAACGTAGTGCTGGACGCCGCCGGCCACGCCGACTACGCCGACAGCAGCCTGACTCAGAACAGCCGCGCGGCCTACCCGCTCGAGCACGTCGAGAAACGCTCCGAGAAAAACCTGGGTGGCGAACCCAATGCTGTGATCTTCCTGACGTGCGACCTGACCGGCGTATTGCCGCCAGTGTCGATTCTCAGCGAAGAACAGGCGGCCTATCACTTCCTGTCGGGCTACACCGCACTGGTGGGCTCCACTGAAATGGGTTCGGGCGCGGGCATCAAGTCGACATTCTCCACCTGCTTCGGCGCGCCGTTCTTCCCGCGCCCGGCTGGCGAATACGCAGAGCTGCTGATCAAGCGTATCCGTGGCTTCGGCTCCAAGGTCTACCTGGTCAACACTGGCTGGACCGGCGGCGGCTATGGTGTTGGTAAACGCTTCAACATCCCGACCACCCGTGGCGTCATCGCGGCCATTCAAAGCGGTGCGTTGATCGGTGCGGCAACTGAGCATCTGGACACCATTAACCTGGACGTCCCGACCTCCGTACCGGGCGTAGAGACCGGTCTGCTCAACCCGCGCAACACTTGGGCTGACAAAGCGGCCTACGACGAGGCTGCCAAAGCGCTGGCTGGCCTGTTCATCGAAAACTTCAAGAAGTTTGAAGTGAGCGACGCGATCAAGGCAGCGGGTCCGAAGTTGTAAGATCGGCTCCCGCAACAAGAAACCGCCCCTCGGGGCGGTTTTTTTATGCACGGCGTTTATACATGCAGTTGTGTTTGAACGGCTTCAGCGGAGAGGGGCGGTGTCAGCGCTTCGGGCGCGCCGCCGCCCAGACAGTCGGCGGTCACTGCCCGTCCGTCTTGGCCGTGACAGGAAAGTCCTGGGTAATGTCGAAACTTCCCTTTGCCACAACGCTTTTGGCGCTGCATAGCTTCGCGTCGAACCCTGGATGGCGTTCGCCGTGCTCGGCCGCATACGCAGCCGCTTCGCGGGTGCATTCGTCGCTGGGTTGCTCCGGGGAAAGCGCGGCATTGAACTGGAAAGTCCCGATCAGCCGGTAGCGGTCGAGCAGCTTGTTGGCGGAGCTGAGTTTTTCGATTTTTGTGAAGCTGAGTTTGACGTTGCTGTTGCCGCCGGCTTTGTCGGTATCAAAGTACTGATAGTACGAACCGGTATCGTAGGACGCGCTGTTTTCATCGTGCGCGACTTCGACCCGACCGCCCTGAAACATGATGGCCTGCTTTTCCTGATCGGGATTGTCGAAGGAGAAACCAAGAATAGGCCCGATACTCACTTCGTTGCGGTCGCCTTCGGCCTCTTGATCGGCGCTCAGTGTCAGCCAGTTGGAACCCGGCAGTTTCCCAGGTAAAAAGCCGACCGCCACCTGATCGCCTCTGGCTTCGTAATGCAGGTTCAAAGCGCCACTGACATCGACAGTCATCACTTTTTGCGGAGTCGCGGCGGCGGTAGTTGCAGTGTCGGGAGACTTGGCATCATCGCCGCAGCCTAAAAGGGTAGCGGTTGTGGCAGCCAGTAGCAGCTGGAGCAGGCGGGAAGGGGTTCGCGAGGCTGCTTGTGGCATAGGTTCTGTCCATGTGGCTGCGGTTGTTTCTGACTGTAGCTTCCTATGACCGCAGAAACCTGAGACGGATCAATGCAGCAGAGACAAAAAGCGGAATGAGAAACCGCCCCTATAGGGCGGTCTCTGCAGGAATTCGATGTTTTCGTCTGCGTGGCACTCGGCGTGGAGGCCATGGACGATGGACTGGACAGCACTTGGCCTGTCTGGCTCCAAATAAAAGGGGTGAGCGTAAAACGTCAGAGAATATCTTTATAAGCTTCGTTCCCTTTCGCGAGGCTCTGCGCTCGATACATCAGCAGACGGATTTACCGCAGGACTGCTTGGCCATCCGTCAGGCTGAATAGTCCCTGGCCGCGGTGCAGTACTGCTCTTGTGCAAGTTTGTTCTTGTCGCTTTTGTCTTTGGCGACGCGCTTGCTCCAGTCACTGCACATGTCTTTGAAATAGGGAACGGCAGCGCGCCGGCATTCGCGGTGCTCGACGCTGTCACTCAGGAAGTTCATGCAGACACTCTCTGTTTCAATGTGATTGTTATAAATACGATAACGAGCTTCATAGCGGTTGCGTCCGTCAATTTCACGGATGAATACCCCTGCCACTTCGTAGCGACGTGCGGCTTCGGTTTTAGGCTTGGCGGCAACCGCCTTGTAGTTGGCCATGTAGCGATCTGAAACCATGCCCTGTGGACGCGATGCCTGGGCGTCACCGGGTTGAGCATTGCCGAAGCGGCAGTTGATGACATCCCTATCAATAACGTTGCCGTCTTTGAGGCAGGTGTCGAGTGATCGTGCAGTGGCAGGCGGTGCCAGATCCTGTTTCGGGGCGACGTATATGACTTGTTCGACAGCACGTACTTTGGCTGCCGGCTCCACGGGTTCCGGTTCGCTGACAAGGTCTGCAACCGGTGGCGCAGGTATGGCTGCGGCGGCAGGCTTGGGCGTATGAAACATCTGCACGATGAAAAAGATAATTGCGATCAACAGCGCAAGGCAGATCATCAGGCTACCAAATGGCCAGTGCCCGTTGCTCTTCCCGGTTGGGGCATTGCGTCGAACGGGATGAGCGCCGAGCACAACGTCGAACTGCCCTGGCGCCAGGCGTTTCATGGTGAGCCCGTCATCCTCGGGCTGGGGTGTGGATTGCATGGCCTCTCCTTGGCAAGTATTCAGATTTCCAATAGCCGCGGTCGACCGGGCTTGACCGGCGCCACGTAACATTTCGCGCGAGATTAAACTGAGGCATGCCGTTTTGCCAGCATTTGCACGCGTTGGTCCGCCCGGATGTATCCTGCGCGATATTTCTGTAACGGTTTAGGTGTATTGCGCCCAGACCCACCGCGCTATGGTTCACGCCCTCGCGACGGTCAAAGGAGTGACAGCATATGCATCAAACCCTCGAGCAGGTTTTCGGTTATCGGCAGTTTCGCGCCGGACAAGAGGTCGCCATCAGCGCGGTGCTGGCGGGACGCTCCGCCGCGGCAATCTTCCCCACAGGTTCCGGGAAATCCCTCTGCTACCAACTGCCGGCATTGCTTTTGCCGCACCTGACGCTGGTCGTGTCACCTTTGTTGGCGCTGATTCAGGACCAACTGGCGTTTCTTCAGCGACATGGCATCGCTGCCGCGAGCATAGACTCGGCGCAAAGCCGAGACGAGGTGGCCGACGTCATGGCCCGCGCGCGCTCCGGTGAGTTGAAGATTCTGATGATCTCCGTCGAGCGCTTAAAAAATGAGCGCTTCAGGCATTTCATCACGCAGGTGCCGATTTCCTTGCTGGTGGTGGACGAGGCACATTGCATATCCGAATGGGGCCACAACTTCCGACCCGATTACCTCAAACTTCCCGACTACCAGCGGGAATTCAATATTCCCCAGGCGTTGCTTCTAACGGCAACTGCGACGCCCCAGGTTATCGACGACATGCAGCGCAAGTTCGGCATTGCGCTGGACGATGTCGTGACCACCGGTTTCTACCGACCCAACTTGACCCTGGCGGTCGAGCCGGTTGCGGGCCGTGACAAGCGGCGGCGGCTGGTGGAGTGGCTTGGCGAGCGGGCCGGGCAGCCGAGCATTGTCTACGTCACGCTGCAGAAGACGGCCGAGTTTGTCGCGGCTCATTTGTCACAGAACGGCATCCCGGCGTATGCCTACCATGCAGGCCTGCCTCACGATAAGCGGGAGTCGATCCAGCGGCAGTTCATGGACGGTCGGCTGAATTGCATCGTCGCCACGATTGCCTTCGGCATGGGTATCGACAAGAGCGACATTCGTAACGTCGTGCACTTCGATTTGCCCAAGTCCATCGAGAATTACAGTCAGGAGATCGGTCGCGCGGGGCGCGACGGCGCGACCTCGGAGTGTCTGGTCCTGGCCAATCGCGACAGCCTGAACGTGTTGGAGAATTTTGTGTACGGCGATACGCCGGAGCTGGAAGGTATCCGGTGCGTGCTGGAGGATCTGCAAGGTGCGCGGCGTGACCCTCAGTGGGAGTTTTTGCTGGGGCCTTTGTCGGACCTCAGTAACATTCGCCAGCTGCCGCTCAAAACGCTGCTGGTGCAGTTGGAGCTGCGCGGGATCATCGCACCGCGCTACTCGTATTTCGCGGAATACCGCTTCAAATACCTGATCGAACCCGAGGTGCTGGTGCAGCGGTTTCAGGGCGAACGCCGCGAATTTGTGCAGGCCCTGACCGAGACGTCCAGTCGGGCACGCACGTGGGCCACGGTCAACTTCGACGCGATGTATCAGCAGTATCAGGCCGAGCGCGGGCGAGTCGTGACGGCGCTGGATTTCTTTCAGGAGAAGGGCTGGATCGAACTCGAAAGCAAGCAAATGACGGAGGTGTACAACCTGATCGCAGCGGACTTCGACGCCCAGTTGCTGAGTGAGGAGTTGCATGCTTACTTCGTCCATCACGAAACGACTGAAGTCGCCCGCATCCACGCGATGCTCGAACTGTTTGCCAGTGAACAGTGCCTTAGTTATCGCCTGGCGCATTATTTCGGCGATGACCGTGCGCCTGAGCACTGCGGGCATTGTTCGGTCTGTGCGGGGCGAATCGCGCGGCTTCCCGAGCCTCCCGCGCTGGCGCCGCTGACCGAGCAGGATTTTGCAAGCGTGTGCGGTGAGTTCGTCGGCAAACATCTTGAGGGCCGAGGGCATGATCCGAGCGTGGAGTGCCTGACGCGGTTTTTATGCGGCATCAGCGTGCCGTTATTCACCCGGCTCAAGGCGCGGAACATCGGTGGGTTCGCGGCCCTGGAGGCGTATCCATATGCGCAGGTGCGCGAGTGGATTCAGCGCCATGTTCAGTAGCGCTCGCGGCTTGCATAACCAGGCAATACGACAGACAAACCGGAGGGAGCCACATGAACGACACACCACAGCGCGCCGACTATCGCCACTTCCAGCCGATCGTGACGCGCTGGCACGACAACGATGTGTATGGCCACATCAACAATGTCACCTACTACAGCTTTTTCGACAGCACCGTGAACACCTACCTCATCGAGCAGGGCGGGCTGGACATTCACGACGGCGCGGTCGTGGGTTTTGTGGTGAGTTCGTCATGCGACTACTTTGCCTCGGTCGCGTATCCAGAGCCCATTGAGGTTGGCCTGCGAGTGGGCAAGCTGGGCAACAGTTCGGTGCAGTATGAGCTGGCAGTGTTCAGAGCGGGGGAGGAGGAGGCGCGCGCGGCAGGGCGCTTCGTGCACGTGTTTGTGGATCGAGCGACGAATCAGCCGGTGCCGATACCTGCCGGGTTGCGGCAGGCGCTTGAGCGTCTAGTGCCCTGAAATGAAACCGGCCGCGTTAT
Source organism: Pseudomonas sp. ME-P-057 (assembly GCF_030208975.1). NCBI lineage: Bacteria > Pseudomonadati > Pseudomonadota > Gammaproteobacteria > Pseudomonadales > Pseudomonadaceae > Pseudomonas > Pseudomonas sp. ME-P-057. Next base: position 247,467 of record NZ_JARVSX010000018.1, on the reverse strand, counting down.
CGGCGGCCGGTGTTCAGCGGATCAGACACGAGCGTCCTGCTCGTCAGTCTCAGTCGCGATGGTGCTTGCGATGGCCATATGCGTGGCCACGGCCATGCTTGTAGTCGCGGCGATCGCCACGATAGCCCCGACCACGGTCGTCGTCACGGCGGCTTTCGTCGCCCATGTAGTTACCGAGTGCGCCGCCGGCACCGCCACCCGCGGCCGCGCCGATCAGACTGCCAGTGCTGCCACCAACGCTGCGGCCAATGACGTTGCCGCCTGCAGCGCCCAGGCCGCCGCCGATGGCGGCTTCGGTACGGTTGCGACGGTTGGCGCCCACTGCGCCACCGGCTGCGCCGCCAAGCCCGGCGCCAATGGCCGAACCTGTGCTGCCGCCGACCTGCTGGCCGACGACGGAGCCGAGTACCCCACCCAATGCACCGCCCACGCCGGCCGTCACGTTATCGCCTGCTGAGGCAAAACCGCTGACCAGTGAGAACGACAACAACAGAATCGAGGAATACTTCATGTATGGATGCTCATAGGGATGACGCCGCGATCCTGCAATTATGAAGAAAATGTCACAATCGAATTCCGACGAATAACACGACCTGTATACAAAACGCTAACTTATTGTTTTGACACGGGAACCTAAATCGGGTTGGCGAGTCATACGCTACTTGATAAAGGCCCGAATCTCGCGATTCGGGCCTTTTTTTGTGGCGTTGTTTTTCGCAGCACCGATCAGATGATCCGTGCGGTCTCAACATGCCGCTCCAGCTTGATTGCCACGAACTTCGACGTCGGCGTGCTGCTGCCGTCGCCCACGCTCTCCAGCGGTACCAGCGGGTTTACTTCCGGGTAATAAGCTGCGGCCTGGCCAGCCGGAATGTCGAACGGCAGCAGGGTGAAGCCCCTCACGCGACGCTCGATGTTGTCACCCCAGATCGAGATGATGTCGGCCTTCTGACCTGGCACAAAGCCCAGACGGATAATGTCGGCCTCGTTCACAAACATCACGTCGCGCTGACCTTTCACGCCGCGATAGCGGTCGTCCAAGCCATAAATAGTGGTGTTGTACTGGTCGTGCGAGCGCATCGACTGCATGATCAGGTCCGGCACGATACCGGTGCCGCGCACGCTTTCGTGAACCAGATCGCTCGGCAGCACGTTCGCCTTGAAGTTGGCGCGCGCACTTGGCGTGTTCCAGCGACGGGAGCCTGCAGCGTTGCCCAGGTAGAAACCGCCCGGGTTTTTGATCTTCTCATTAAAGTTCTGGAACGACGGAATGGTGTCGGCGATCAGGTCGCGGATGCGGCTGTAGTCTTCCACCAGCCAGAGCCAGTCCACAGGCTTCTTGCCCAGCGTCGCGTTGGCGATGCCGGCCAGAATTGCAGGCTCCGAACGCATTTGGCGCGAGAGCGGCTTGAGCTGACCGTTGGACGCGTGAACCATGCTGAACGAGTCTTCGACTGTCACGGCTTGCGGCCCTTCGGCCTGGATATCGATATCGGTACGGCCGAAGCACGGCAAAATCAGTGCTTCCTTGCCGTGCGCCAAGTGGCTGCGGTTGAGCTTGGTGCTGATCTGCACCGTCAGGTCGCAGTTGCTCAATGCTTCAAAGGTACGCGGGCTGTCCGGCGTCGCTTGAGCAAAGTTGCCGCCCAGGCCGATGAAGACCTTCGCGCGGCCTTCGAGCATGGCGTGGATGGCTTCAACAACGTTGTGGCCGTTTTCGCGTGGGACTTTGAAGTCGAAGCGCTTTTCCAACGCATCAAGGAAGAACGCCGGCGGACGCTCGTTGATACCCATTGTGCGGTCGCCCTGCACGTTACTGTGACCGCGTACCGGACACAGGCCTGCGCCTGGCTTGCCGATGTTGCCGCGCAGCAACATCAGGTTGGAGACTTCCTGGATGGTGGGCACCGAGTGACGATGCTGGGTGATACCCATCGCCCAGCACATGATCACGTTCTTGCCTTTGGCATACATCCGCGCAGCGCGCTCGATGTCCGTCAGTGGCAGCCCGGATTGCTCGACAATGAATTCCCACGAGGTGTCATCGATAGCGGCCAGGTATTCCAGCACGCCATTGGTGTGTTCGTTGAGGAACGCATGGTCGAACACCGACTCCTCGTTCTTCGCCTGGGCTTCACGCTCCCACTGCAGCAGAAACTTGGCCATGCCGCGCAGCAAGGCCATGTCGCCGCCCAGTGCTGGACGGAAGTATGCGGTATTGGTCGGCTCCGAACCGTTGCTCAACATTTCCAGCGGGTGCTGAGGGTGCTGGAAACGTTCCAGGCCGCGCTCTTTCAGCGGGTTGACGCAGACCACTTGAGCGCCGCGCTTGACCGCTTCACGCAAGGGTTCAAGCATGCGCGGGTGGTTGGTCCCTGGGTTCTGGCCGAGAACAAAAATCGCATCCGCATGTTCGAAGTCGTCGAACGTCACAGTGCCTTTGCCCACGCCAACGCTTTGCGACAACGCAACGCCACTGGCCTCGTGGCACATGTTCGAGCAGTCGGGGAAGTTGTTGGTGCCGTAAGCGCGCACGAACAACTGATACAGATACGCCGCTTCATTACTGGCGCGGCCGGAGGTGTAAAACTCGGCCATATTCGGGCTTGGCAGGTTGTTCAGATGCTTGGCAATCAGCGCGAAAGCATCGTCCCACGCGATAGGCTTGTAGCGATCGGACGGGGCGTCGTACACCATTGGCTCGGTCAGGCGGCCCTGATATTCCAGCCAGTAATCACTTTGCTCAAGCAGCGAACTGACGCTGTAGCGGGCGAAGAAAGACGGGTCGACGCGGCGCTTGGTCGCTTCCCAGTTCACTGCCTTGGCGCCGTTCTCGCAGAACTTGACCATGCCACTTTCCGGCGAATCGCCCCATGCGCAACCAGGGCAGTCAAAACCGCCGTTCTGGTTGGTTTTAAGCATGGTGCGGATGTTTTTCAGGGCGTTGTCACTGGTCAGCCAGAAGTGGGCGACGCTGATCAATGCGCCCCATCCGCCGGCCGGGCCTTTGTAGGGCTTGAAGCGGGGGGTCGATACCTTGTCGGCTTCTTTATGCATGCTCACGCTTGATTCTCCAACGCGGGACTGTAAACCCGCGGCGCACTGTGTTTAGGCAGATGAATGAGGTTGAGGTTGTGGCGGCGAGCCCATTGCAGCGCCAGCCCGGTGGGCGATGACAGGCTGACAAGGGTCTGGATACCGGCACGGAGTACTTTTTGAATCAATTCGAGACTGCAACGGCTAGTGACGATGGCCAGCCCGCCCGTGGTCGGGATGTTCTGGCGAATCAGTGCGCCGATCAGCTTGTCTAGTGCGTTATGTCGGCCGATGTCTTCGCGACCTAAGAGAATTTCACCGCGAGCGTCCATGAACATCGCTGCATGAACGGCGCCGCAGTGTTCACCCAGTGGCTGAAACTCGCCCATGCGCGCGCGCAGGCCCTTGAGCCATTCTGCGGGAGGCAGCGGAGCGCCTGGCAACACGTTGAGTTCAGGCAGCGCCTGTTCGACTGCTTCAACACCGCACAAACCGCAGCCGCTGGTGCCGGCCAGTTGCCGACGTTGAGTCTTCAAATTCCAGAACGCGCGGCTGGCGATTTCGACTTCTGCTGTCTGCGCAGAACCACAACCGCCGAGCTTGACGTCGTAGATTTCATCCGGGGATTCGATGATGCCGCTGCCGATACTGAAGCCGACGATGAAGTCTTCCAGATCGGAGGGGGTGACCAGCATGACCGCCTGGCTGATGCCGTTGTAAGCGATCGCCAACGCCACTTCCTCGGCAAGCACGTTGGGCTCGCTGACGTCATGTTCAAGGTTTGAATAACTGTAAGACTGGCTTGCGGCAGGCGCGGGCAGCTTGGGTGCAGGCGCCGTAGACTCCGTGTACTTGGCGTGCATCGGGAATTACCGGCAGATTGAATAGGCGTAAGCCTAGGCTCCCGGTGGGATAACGTCTAATTGCTAGTACTGATGCCCCGATAGATGACGTCGATCAAGAACCTTCCATCATCGTGTGGTAGAGCGCCAGGCAGGCCTCGGCGAGCGCAGAACGCGGGGCAGAGCGGCGCATGATCAGGCCGAGGCGCGCCAGGGTCTGGGCTTCTTCAATAGGCTGCAGCCGCAAATGCTCGGTGAGCGATTCAAGGCCTCCATCCAGCGGCATGATCGCGCAACAGAATCCGCCATGCACCGCTTGAAGCAATTGATGCACTGCATCGGTTTGGATGATCGGCGTCGGATGCAGGCCGCGGCTGTGGAAGTTGTGATCGATTGATTGTCGAAAATGCATGCCGCTGGTGAGCAGCCCCAAAGGAAGCTCGGTCAGGCTCTCCCAGCTGGAGGTCGGTTGCTCAAAGCTGAAATAACGCTGGTCGTACATCAAACCCATTCGGGTTTCTGCCAGCTGCAGCGAATCGAAGCGGTCGGTGTCGAGGCGGTCCAGATAAGACACCCCGAGGTCCAGCCGATTGCTCGCCAGTTGGTCAAGGATCTGTTCCGAGCTCAGCGACGAAAGCTCGTAGCGCATATTCGGGTGCAACGCGTGCAGGCGCTGCAACAAGGGCAGTGGATCGAAGTTTGAGAGCGGCACCACGCCCAGTCGTAGAGTGCCGACCAGATGCCCGCGGCACGCCGCTGCTTCGGCCTGCAGGCCGTCATACGCCGCCAGGACCGTGCGCGCCCACGCCAGCACCCGTTCGCCCGGCGCCGTGAAGCCTTCAAAACGCTGGCCGCGATTGACCAACGGCAGTTCCAGCTCTTCTTCCAGGCTGCGCAGGCGCATGGACAGCGTTGGCTGGGTGATGTGGCAGCGCGCTGCGGCTTGACCAAAGTGACGGGTCTCGTCGAGGGCAATCAGGAATTTCAGCTGTTTGATGTCCATCGTCACTCCTTGAGACGCAGGCTGGCCGGCGGAGTTTATCGCGACCGAGCGTCGAATGGCTTGAAACCTTGGCGCAGCGAAGCGGGTCGGACCTTTGTCGGGCAATGTCAGCGGATCAGATGTTGCGCGGGAAACCACAACGACCCCAAGGAGAAACCCATGAGTTTGTTCAGTTTTGTGAAAGAAGCCGGCGAGAAGCTTATCGACCTGCTCACTCCCGGGAACGCCAATGCCAGCGATGAGTTGAAAAAGCACATCGAGACAGTCGGTTTGGGCAATCCCAACGTCCATGCAACGGTTGAAGGCGACAAGATCACATTGACTGGCGAAGTCGCCAGTCAGGAAGAAAAAGAGAAGATCGTGCTGGCCGCAGGCAACATCTCCGGTGTTGGCAGCGTCGATGACCAGCTGACCATCGCTGCAGGTGCTCCCGCTGTCACTGCTGCTAAGTTCGTGACTGTTGAGTCGGGCGATACGCTTAGCGCTATTTCGAAGCGCGTGTATGGCGACGCCAACAAGTACCAGAAGATCTTCGACGCCAACAAGCCGATGCTTAAGGACGTGAACAAGATCTACCCGGGTCAGGTTCTGCGTATTCCTGAGTAAGGCGGCGGTCGCATTAACAGTGCAATCGGTATTCGCACTGATCGTATGGCAACCCATTGTAGGAGCGCGCTTGCCCGCGAAAATCGTCCATCCGGTCATTCTTTATCGGGTGTACGATTTTTCGCGGGCAAGCGCGCTCCTACAGTCGTTACGCGCAGTTTATAAGCCTTGGATTAATGTCCGATAGTCTTCAACGGCCTCGAACTCCTCGGTGTCCTTGGGGCCTTTGCGGCTGTCCGGCTCACTGACAGCCAGCAGATAACCGATGCCATAGCGTCCAGCGCTGCGAAGAATGGGCAAGGTGTCGTCGATGAACAGGCTCCGCGCCGGATCGAATTCAATGTCAGCCTGTAAGGCGTCCCAGAACTGTGGGTGTTCTTTGGGATAACCGTAGTCGTGGGAGCTGATCAGGCGCTCGAAGTACGGGGCCAGCTCCAGCCTTTCCATCTTCAGAGACAGTGAGTCGCGGTGGGCGTTGGTGATCATGATCACCCGCTTTCCGGCCTGCTTGATGGCAGCGAGAAAGGTTTCGGCGTCAGGACGCAGGGCAATGAGGTGGGCGATCTCGACTTTGAGGTCCTTCACCGGCAGGTTCAGTTCTGCGCTCCAGAAATCAGTGCAGTACCAGTTGAGCGTGCCGGCGTTTTTCTCGAAAAGCGGCACCAGTTCAAGTTGTGCCATCGCCAAGCTGATCCCGTGCACCTGCGCATAGCGCTTGGGCAAATGCTCCAGCCAGAAATGGTTGTCAAAGTGCAGGTCGAGCAGGGTGCCGTCCATATCCAGCAGGACGGTGTCGATATCGCGCCAGGGCAAAGAAGGCATACAAATCACTCGGCGTTGGAGAGGTGCGTGGGATTGCGGCGAAGACATCCGCAAAAGCCACGGTATAGTAACCCGTCAACGCCAAGGAGCTCGTCATGCAGCAGAAACCTACCGTTCTCTCCCGCGAAATCGTCGCGAGCAGCCGTCTGTTCCGCGTTGAAGAAGTGCAATTGCGCTTTTCCAATGGTGTCGAGCGAACCTACGAGCGACTGGTTGGCAGCGGAAGCGGCTATGGCGCGGTGATGATCGTGGCGATGCTGGATGCCGATCACGCTGTGCTGATCGAGGAATACTGCGGCGGCACCGACCAATACGAACTGTCGCTGCCCAAAGGTCTGATCGAACCGGGCGAGGACGTGCTGGCCGCGGCCAATCGCGAGCTCAAGGAAGAAGCTGGCTACGGCGCCCGGACGCTGGTGCATCTGACCGAGCTGTCGCTGTCGCCGGGTTATATGAGCCAAAAGATTCAGGTGGTTCTGGCGACTGATCTCTACGAAGAAAGCTTGCCCGGAGACGAGCCTGAGCCAATGCGCGTCGACAAGGTCAACCTGCGTGAGCTTTCCAGCCTGGTCCAGAACCCGCAATTTACCGAAGGCCGTGCCCTGGCGGCGCTTTACCTGGCTCGAGACCTTCTGTCTGAGCGCGGGGAGTTTTTGCCATGACGTTGTCTTTTGCCACATTGCCCCATCCGCTGCTTGAACCGGTGATCGAGCTCTGCCGCAAAGCGGGGGACGCTATCCTGCCGTTTTGGCGCGCGGGCGTTGAAGTCAACGTCAAATCGGACGACTCGCCTGTCACGGCCGCCGATCTTGCCGCCCATGAAGTATTGGTGGCAGGCCTCAAGGCGCTGGATCCGAGTATTCACATCTTGTCGGAAGAAGACGCCAATATCCCGTTAAGCGAACGCAGCCAGTGGCAACGCTGGTGGCTGGTTGATCCGCTGGATGGCACCAAGGAATTCATTTCCGGCAGTGAGGAATTCACCGTTAACGTTGCGTTGATCGAGAACGGGCAGGTGGTGTTTGGCGTGGTGTCGATGCCCACCAATAACCGATGCTATTTCGGCGGATCGGGGCTTGGGGCATGGCGAAGTGACGATGCAGAGCATTTGGCGCCGATCAGTGTTCGCGATGAGCCCGCAGCGGGGGAAGCCTTTACGGTGGTTGCCAGCCGCCGTCATTCCAGCCCCGAGCAGGAAAGGCTGCTGACCGGGCTGTCGGCAGTCGTTGGTGAACTGAAACTGACCAATATCGGGAGTTCCCTGAAGTTTTGTCTGCTGGCCGAAGGGGCTGCCGATTGTTATCCGCGGCTGGCGCCAACGTCCCAGTGGGACACCGCCGCTGCCCAAGGCGTGCTGGAGGGCGCGGGAGGCGTGGTGTTGGGGTTGGACGGTGCAACATTCGGCTATCCCGCACGGGAAACGCTGCTGAATTCACATTTCCTGGCCCTGCCAAGTGAAGCCCCGTGGCGCGAAGCACTGCTGAATCTGGCCACGCCACAGAGTTGATCGACGGCTGCTCCAAGTCGCTGACTAAGGACTAAGGACTAAGGACTAAGGACTAAGGACTAAGGACTAAGGACTAGGGACTGCCGATTGCCCATTGCTGACTGCTGACGACTGTGGGTATCGCTCACGTAGGCCCGCCATTGAACCTGTAGGAGCCGGCTTGCTGGCGAACGCGGTGTGTCAGGCAATGCAGGTGGCGCTGGGCGATTGCGTTCGCCAGCAAGCCGGCTCCGGACGTCATACCTCAACCTCTGCGGGTGTGTCACGTTCTGATTCGCTGGTGGCAAATCTTCCGCGGGCAAGCGCGCTCCCACAATTGATTTGCGCCGAACGCTGCGGCCTCCAGGCCAGAAAATGCAGGCGGTCAGGTCACCGGTGCAGCACGAACTGTCCGACGAATTCCACAGCCGTCTCTTCTGAGCCTTCGGCCATGATCCGGGTGTTCAGGGTCATTCGCGCGCGGCCGCGACGCTGGTAAAGCTTGATGAATTTCTCCCAGCTGGCTTCGTCCGTGCCCTCGCACACCGCGACTCCATCCCGTCTAACGGGCAGCGGATAGCTGATCTGCCCGTCCTGAATCACGATGTGACCGTCATCGATCCCTGCTTCTTTAAGACGCAAATACAGCCAGCCCCAGCCTGCCAGCACGGCGCCGCAGTAGAGGCTGCCGCCGAACAGCGTGCTCTTGTGGTTGATGTTCGGTGCCAGGGGCAAGCGCAGCCGAAGTTGATGGTTCTGCCAGCCGAGCACTTGGACGCCCATCTCGCGGGTAAGCGGAATATCGTGATGCAGCACCGCTTCGAGGTCAGCAGCGGTCAGGTGGTGCAAGTCATTCATTGTCGTCCGACCCCGCGCCGTTAAACGTCAAACCATGCTTGCGCAGCTTGTCGTGCAGGGTTTTGCGGGGCACGCCCAATGCCTCTGCCAAACTGCGCACCGAGCTGTGCGGGCGCGTCAGTTCGGCGGCGATCAACGCGCGCTCGAACGCTTCGACCTGCTCACTCAAACCGCCATTGGACGGCACCATGTCCGGCTGCGCAGCGCCTTCCAGTTCCAGCTCAAGCCCCAACGCAAAGCGCTCGGCGGCGTTCTGCAGCTCACGCACGTTGCCCGGCCAGTTGTGACGCAACAGCAGCGCCCGATGCCCTGGCTGCAGTTCATGCCGGGGCAGGCCATGGCGCAGGCTGGCGGTGTCGGCGAAATGCTGAAACAGCACCAGGGCATCTTCGCCACGCTCGCGCAGCGGCGGTATGCGCAAGGGCGCGACGTTGAGGCGGTAATACAAGTCGGCACGGAACCGACCCTGATCCGCCGCCTGGCGCAGGTCTTCCTTGGTGGCTGCGATTACGCGGATGTCCAAGGGAATCTGCTGATTGCCGCCCAGACGCTCAACCACTCGCTCCTGCAACAAGCGCAGCAGCTTGACCTGAACGTCCAGGCTCATGCTTTCGATTTCGTCCAGAAACAGCGTGCCGCCGTTGGCGAACTCGAATTTGCCGATGCGACGTTTCTGCGCGCCCGTAAAGGCGCCCGGTTCGTGCCCGAACAACTCGCTCTCCACCACCGACTCGGCCAGCGCACCGGCATTGATTGCCACGAACGGGCCGTTACGCCTGTTGGACAGATCATGCAATGCCCGGGCGACGACCTCTTTGCCGGCGCCGGTTTCGCCAAGAATCAACACTTCTGCCTTGGTGGCCGCCAAGGCGCCGATCTGATCGCGAAGGCGTTGGATAGGCGCAGACAATCCCACCAGTCGGGTACTGAGCTGCTGGCGATCACTGAGTTCAAGCCGCAGGCTGCGGTTGTCGAGCACCAGCCGGCGCAGCGCGATTGCCCGGCGCACGCTGTCGAGCAACGCGTCGCTGGCAAAGGGCTTCTCCAGAAAGTCGTAAGCGCCCGCGCGCATGGCCTGTACGGCAAGCGGCACGTCGCCATGGCCGGTGATGAGCAGCACGGGGAGTTCCGGGTCTTGGGCGTGAAGCTGATCGAGCAGCTCAAGACCGTCGATGCCGGGCATGCGAATGTCACTGACGATGACGCCCGGCCAATCGCGGTCGATGCGCGCTTGCAGGCCTTTGGCATCACTGAGCGGCAGGATTTTCAGTCCTGCCAGGTCCAGCGTCTGACTCAGTGCCTGACGCAAATGCGGGTCGTCATCGATCAGCACCACCTGAATCCGGCTGTCGATGGCGGTCTCGGTGCTCATGCAGATAGGTCCTCTGACGGTTGAAGGTTGACGCCCGAGGCGCCCGTGCGCATGCGCAACGTCAGCAGTGCGCCGCCTTCCGGATGATTGGCGAACAACAATTCGCCGCCCAGTGCGCGCATCAGCGTATCGCAAATAGCCAGGCCCAGGCCTAGTCCCTGAGTCCGCGTCTTGGTGGTAAAGAACGGTTCGCGCGCATGCTCCAACGCCTCTTTTGAAAACCCCGGGCCATTGTCCCGGATGTACAGGCTGACCTCTTCGGCGTTATACGCGGCACTGATCCACAGTTTGCGCGGCGGGCCTTTCTCGGTCAGCGCATCCAGCGCATTGGCCAATAGATTGCCCAGCACCTGACGCAAACGCGTTTCGCCGGCCTGCACCCACAATGTCGCGGCCGGCAGGTCACGGATCAACTCCACTTCCATGCCTCGCCGCCGTTTGGCGAGCAGGGCGAGTGCGTCATCCAGCGCCGGTTGCAGCGCCACGCTTTCGGGTGCGTGACGGTCGCGTCGGGCAAAGGCGCGCAGGTGCGCGATGATCGACGCCATGCGCCCGGTGAGTTCACTGATCAGCTTGAGGTTGCCGCGTGCGTCTTCCGTGCGCTGATGATCGAGCAGCACCTCGGCGTTTTCGGCGTAGCTGCGAATCGCCGCCAGCGGCTGATTGAGCTCGTGGCTGATGCTTGCGGACATGGTGCCCAGCGCCGACAGCTTGCCCGCCTGAACCAGTTCATCCTGGGCGCGGAAAAGCTCTTGCTGCGCCTGTTCGCGCTCCAGTACCTCCTGACGCAGGCGCTGGTTGACCCCCTCCAGGTCACGCGTCCGTTCGGCCACACGCACCTCCAGCTCGCGCCGCGCCTTGGCCTCGAAGTTGATGCGGTCCAGGTAATGCCGTCGACGCTGCATCATCAGCCCCAGCAAGAGCATCAGCACCAGCAATGTCGCGCCGCCAATGGCTACCACGGTTCTCACCGGCCTGGAGACCAGCACTTGCGGGGCGAGGATATTGACGCTCCAGCCGGTCTCGTCGATCTGTTGGGTTTGCTTCAGCCAGCCGTTTTCATCCAGCTGCAGCGGGCGCGGGTCCCGGGTCGGGTAGGGCTGGATGGCGACGATGGCCTGCTTTTCTTCTTCGCTGAGCGGCCGTGTGGCGCGAAAACGCCACGCCGGGTTGGAGGTGAGGATCACCACCCCGTTGTGGTCGGTGACCAGCAGTTGTTCCGGCGTTTTGCCCCACAGGGTTTCGGTGAGGTCCAGGTCGACCTTGACCACCAGCACACCGATCACCGTGTCGCCATCGCGCACGGCCGCAGCAAAGAAATAACCGCGCTTGGCCGACGTCGTGCCAAGGCCAAAGAAGCGACCCAGGTTGCCGGCCATGGCGTTGCTGAAATACGGGCGGAAGGCGAAGTTGCGGCCCACGAAGCTGTCGCGCTTGTCCCAGTTCGAGGCGGCCAGGGTGTCGCCGTTGGGTGCCATCAGGTAGATCACTTCTGCGCCGGTCTGGCGGGCGGTGTTCATCAGCAGCACATTGGCTTCGGCTTGAGCCTGGGTGTTCTGCGGGTTTGCCAGGGTCGCGCGCAAACCGGGCAGGTCGCCGAGAATCTGTGGCAGGACCTCATAGCGATGCAGCGTGCCCAGCAGGTTGGCGACGTACAGGTCCAGCGTTTGCCGGTTCTGGCTTAGCAGTTCATTGCGGTAATAGTGTTCGGCCAGGCGTTCGAGCGGCCACAACAGCGGGGCGAGGATCAGCGCCAACAGAGCAAGGCTGCGCCAGCGGGGGCGGCGGGGAAGGGTGTGCGTGCTGATCATGGAATCGCCGGTGGGTTCGTTGCGATGCAGGGCGGCTGCGGACGATCCAGTCGGTCGCAGCCGCTCGACATCGAGTCGGCCCATTATGCCTACCGCTGCAGCGCTAAGCACTCCAGCAACGCATCGTGCCAGTCGGGCTGGCTGACGCCCCATTCACGCTGCAAGCGGCTGCAATCCAGGCGCGAATTGAGCGGACGGGCGGCGGGCGTCGGGTACGTACTCGAAGGGATGGGTTCGAGCGCTGCGCACGGTTTGCCGCGCTTGATCAATTGCTGACCAATCGCCTGTGCGAAGCCAAACCACGAGGTCTCTCCGCTGGCCGTCAGATGATAGACGCCCCATGCCCCTGGCGTTCCGTCACGCCAACGCTCGATCAGCCCAAGTGTGCTGGCGGCGATGGTGCCGGACCACGTGGGCGCGCCGATCTGATCCGCAACGATCGTCAGTTTGTCGCGCTCTTGCAACAAACGCTGCATGGTCAGCAAAAAGTTGCGCCCGGTCAGGGAATACACCCAGCTGGTGCGCAAAATCAGGTGCTGTCCGCCGACTGCTGCGATTGCCTGCTCGCCGGCAAGCTTGCTGCTGCCGTAAACACCCAGCGGGTTAGGCTCGTCGGATTCGGTCCACAAGCCTTGCTTGCTGCCGTCGAACACGTAGTCGGTGGAGTAGTGGATCAGCGGAATGCCCAGTGCAGCGGCCTCCTCTGCAAACACTCCCGGAGACAGGGCGTTGATGGCAAACGCCAGTTCCGGCTCGCTTTCAGCCTGATCCACAGCCGTATGAGCGGCCGCATTGATGATCAGATCCGGCTTCACGTCCCGAACCACCGGCCGAATGGATTCTGGCTGGCTCAGGTCGAGGTGGTCGCGGCCCAGCACGATCAGCTCGCCCAAGTGCTGCAGGCGCTGTTGCAGCGCCTGGGACACTTGGCCGTGCTGCCCGCTGATCAGAATCCGCAGGGGCGCATTCATGGAAACAGGTCCGCTTCTTTCAGGCTTTTGCCCACCTGATCCTTGGCCGATAACTGCGGCGCCTCGTCCAGGCCCCAGTCAATGGCCAGATCCGGATCGTCCCAACGAATGCAGCGTTCAGCAGACGGCGTGTAGTAATCGGTGGTCTTGTAGAGGAATTCTGCATAGTCGCTCAGCACCACGAAACCGTGAGCAAAGCCCTTCGGAATCCACAGCTGACGCGCATTCTCGGCAGACAGTTCGAGGCCGAACCATTTGCCGAAATGTGGCGAGCTGCGGCGAATGTCCACAGCGATGTCCAGCACGCGCCCAGCGGTTACTCGCACGAGTTTGCCCTGAGGGTTTTCGATCTGGTAATGCAGGCCGCGCAGCACGCCTTTTTGCGAACGTGAGTGATTGTCCTGTACGAACGCATCACTTACCCCGGTGGCCTCGGCAAAGGCACGGGCGTTGAAGCTTTCGTAGAAGAAGCCTCGCTCATCGCCGAACACTTTAGGTTCGATGATGAGGACTTCAGGCAACTCACTGGTGACGACTTTCACTGATTTTCCCCTGCGATCTTGAACAGGTACTGACCGTAACCGGTCTTGCCGAAATAGTCAGCACGGTTCAACAGGTGGGCGCGGTCAATCCAGCCGTTCTGGTAAGCGATTTCTTCCAGGCAGGCGACCTTCAAGCCCTGACGGTGCTCGATGGTCTGCACGTACTGGGATGCCTCCAGCAAGCTGTCGTGGGTGCCGGTATCGAGCCAGGCAAAACCGCGACCGAAGCGCTCGACGCGCAGGTCGCCACGCTTGAGATAGGCATTGTTGACGTCGGTAATTTCCAGCTCACCCCGCGGGGACGGTTTGACGTCCTTGGCGATCTGGATGACTTCGTTGTCGTAGAAGTACAGACCGGTCACGGCGTAACTGGATTTGGGCGCCTTGGGTTTTTCTTCGATGGACAGCGCGTGGCCGTTCTCATCGAAATCGATCACGCCGAAGCGCTCTGGATCCTTGACCCAGTAACCGAACACGGTCGCGCCTGACGTGTTGTCCGCCGCGCGTTTGAGCTGCTCGCTGAAATGCTGACCGTGGAAGATGTTGTCGCCCAGAATCAGGCACACCGAGTCATCGCCGATGAACTCTTCACCAATCAGAAACGCTTGCGCCAGCCCGTCCGGCTTGGGCTGCTCGGCATAGTGAAAGTGCACGCCGAACTGGCTGCCATCGCCGAGCAGTGCCTTGTATTGCGGCAGGTCGAGCGGAGTGGAAATCACCAGGATGTCTTTGATGCCGGCCAGCATCAGCACGGAGATCGGGTAGTAGATCATCGGCTTGTCGTAGATTGGCAGCAGCTGTTTCGAGACCCCGAGGGTGATCGGGTGCAGGCGCGTGCCCGAACCGCCAGCCAGAATAATTCCCTTTGTCATGCGATCAGTTCCTTCACGTTGGTGCCCAGGCGTTCGCCCTGATAACTGCCGTCTTGCACGTTGCGACACCATTCGAGGTTGTCGAGGTACCACTGCACGGTTTTGCGCAGGCCGGACTCGAATGTCTCTTCCGGTGTCCAGCCCAGTTCGCGTTCAATTTTGCTGGCGTCGATAGCGTAGCGCATGTCATGGCCAGGGCGGTCGGTCACGTAGGTGATCAAGTCCGCATAGTTGGCCACGCCTTTACGCTGTTCAGGCGCCAGCTCTTCGAGCAGCGCACAGATACCGCGAACGACGTCGATGTTCTTTTGTTCGTTGTGACCGCCGATGTTGTAGGTCTCGCCGACCTTGCCCTCGGTGACAACCTTGAGCAGCGCGCGGGCGTGATCTTCGACGAACAGCCAGTCGCGTACTTGCAGGCCGTTGCCATACACCGGCAGTTTCTTCCCGGCCAGTGCGTTGAGAATCACCAGAGGGATGAGCTTCTCGGGGAAATGAAACGGGCCGTAGTTGTTCGAGCAGTTGGTGACCACCACCGGCAGACCGTACGTACGCTGCCAGGCGCGAACCAGATGGTCCGACGCCGCTTTGCTGGCCGAGTAAGGCGAGCTTGGTGCATAAGGGGTGGTTTCGGTGAACAGGTCGTCCACGCCATGCAGGTCGCCATACACTTCGTCGGTGGAGATGTGGTGGAAGCGGAACGCCGCACGCTCGTCTTCTGGCAAGGCCAGCCAGTAACTGCGGGTCGCTTCCAGCAGGCTGTAGGTGCCGACGATATTGGTCTGAATGAACTCCGACGGGCCGTCGATGGAACGGTCGACGTGGGATTCGGCCGCCAGGTGCATGATTGCGTCAGGCTTGAAGCGCGCAAGCACTTCGCTCACGGCTGCCTGGTCAACGATGTCCTTTTGCACGAACTCATAGCGGGTGTTAGTGGCAACGCCCTGCAGCGACTCAAGATTGCCTGCGTAGGTCAGCTTGTCGAAATTGAGTACGTCGTGCTCGGTGTTGTTGATCAGATGACGGATCAGTGCGGAGCCGATGAAGCCGGCGCCACCAGTAACAAGAATTCGCATGGGTAAGCCTTCTTCCCTGGAAAGATGTAAGACGATGAGGCATAGCTTGTGGGGCGTCGCCGCCTCGCGCAAGGAGCAAACCGCCCACAGGCGATGATATTAATTGATGGCCCATCGCAATTAGCGCCATAAAACCGCCGCAGGTGTTTCACCTGCTTAACGGCTCGAGGGTTTATCGGCCGGGGCGAGGGTTTGTTGACGCCGGCTCCCAGGGGTTGATTAACGGCTGCGCAACTGGCGATAGTGTTCAGGCCACTCTTTAAGGACCTTTCCATGTCGCTGCCACTCGATACCTTGATCCGTCGCTCCAGTCTGCCATGCCCGGATGTGGATGCAGCGCAGGCTGCCGAATGGCTGACGACGCATTACGGGCTGGCAGGGGCTTTGAAAGCGCTGGGCAGTCATCAGGACTGCAACTTCCGACTGGACGCGGGCGATGGTCGCCGGTTCGTGTTGAAAATCTGCCACGGTGATTACGCGACGACCGAGCTTGAGGCCCAGCATGCTGCGCTGCGTCACTTGAGCGGTGTGCCGTCGGTGCGAGTCCCGGCGGTGATGCCTGCGCTGAACGGCGACGATCTTTTAACCATCGAGCACAACGGCAAGCCGGTGCATCTGCGCCTGCTTGAGTTCATCGACGGACACTCGCTGGCCTACGTCGCGCATCTGGACCGGCATATCGTGACAGGCCTGGCGCAGCTCTGCGCCCATGTCGATGTGGCACTGGCCGGATTCGAGCATCCAGGCCTGGAGCGGGTGCTGCAATGGGACCCGCGCCACGCCTTCGCGTTGATCGAGCACCTGCTGCCGGTCATCACCGATGCGGACAAGCGTGCCTGCATCGCCGAGGCAGCCGAGCAAGCGCAGGCTTATTTACTGCCGCTGGAAGCGTCTCTCCCAACGCAAGCCATCCACATGGACATCACCGAGTACAACGTGGTCTGGTCGCGAGATGACCATCGCCAATGGCAGTTGCAAGGCCTGATCGATTTCGGCGATCTGGTTCGCACCTGGCGAATCGCGGAGCTCTCGGTGACCTGCGCTGCGCTGCTGCACCATGCCGACGGCGATCCGTTCTTCATCCTGTCCGCGGTTCAGGCTTATCACCGTATTAATCCGCTGCAAAGCGAGGAGCTTCTGGCGCTGTGGCCATTGATCGTCGCCCGTTCGGCCGTCCTGGTGTTAGGCAGCGAGCAACAGGCAAGCATCGAACCGGATAACGCTTACATTCAGGCGAACCTGGCGAGTGAGTGGAATATTTTCGATGTTGCCACATCGGTGCCCATCGCCCTGATGGAGGCTGCGATTCTGAACGCTGTGGGTGAGTCGGAAGCAGCCGACCAGGAGCCCGCGTTTTCTGCGCTGCTGCCAAGCTTGAGCGGGCAAGCGTTTACCCTCGTCGACCTAGGGGTGCTGAGCGAGAACTTTGTGGCCGGCAATTGGGAGCTCGGCGGGGTCGACGAACGTCTGCTTGCCGAGGCGGCACAACGCGACGGCTTGGCCGCGAGTCGTTACGGTGAGTACCGACTGTCCCGCACGTTGCCCGACTTCGCAAAGGAGCCGGACACTTTTGCGCTGCACACTGAATTGCATATCCCTCTCGGCACACCTGTCCATGCGCCTTTTGAGGGACGCCTGCGTCTTACCGCAGATGGCGCGCTGTTGCTGGTGAACGCTGAATGGAGCCTGCGACTGTGGGGCGTGCAGTGCGATTCCGGCTCCGATGCCGCCGAGTTCGATGCAGGCGCTGTGATCGGGCGAAGCAGCGGTGCATTGATCGTGCAATTCTGCTCCGAACCGGACGTGAGCCCGCCGCTGTTTACCGCGCCCTCAAAATCGGCGGCCTGGCGTGCGCTGTGTCCCTCGCCCAAGGGGCTGCTGGGGTTCGATTGCGATGCGCCTGCATTGGCAGATGCCGCTGCGTTGCTTGCCCGGCGCGATGCCAGTTTTGCCCGTTCGCAAAAATATTATTACCAGGCCCCGCCGCAGATCGAGCGCGGCTGGCGCAACCATTTGATCGACATGCACGGTCGCTCGTATCTGGACATGCTCAACAACGTAGCGGTGCTGGGTCACGGCCATCCGCGCATGGCCCAGGTCGCGGCGCAGCAGTGGTCGCTGCTGAACACCAACTCGCGTTTTCATTACGCGAGCGTTGCCGAGTTTTCCGAGCGACTGTTGAAGCTGGCGCCTGCCGGCATGGATCGGGTGTTTCTGGTCAACAGCGGTACCGAGGCGAATGATCTGGCCATTCGTCTGGCATGGGCCTACAGCGGTGGTCGAGATGTCCTGAGCGTACTAGAGGCTTATCACGGCTGGTCAGTGGCGACCGATGCGATTTCCACGTCTATCGCCGACAACCCGCAAGCCTTGAGCACGCGTCCGGAGTGGGTGCATCCGGTGGTCGCGCCGAACACCTATCGCGGTGAGTTTCGTGGGGCAGACAGTACGCCGTTTTACCTGCGCAGCGTGGAGGCTCATCTGCATGCGCTGGCGGAGAAGGGGCGCCAGTTGGCCGGCTTCATCTGCGAACCGGTGTACGGCAACGCGGGCGGGATCTCCCTGCCGCCAGGTTATTTGCAACAGGTCTACGCCAAGGTCCGTGCCCATGGCGGCGTGTGCATCGCCGACGAGGTCCAGGTGGGCTACGGCCGTCTGGGCCACTACTTCTGGGGTTTCGAAGAGCAGGGCGTGGTGCCGGACATCATCACCATGGCCAAGGGAATGGGCAACGGGCATCCGCTGGGTGCCGTCATCACCCGCCGCGACATTGCCGAAGCGTTGGAAGCCGAAGGGTATTTCTTTTCGTCGTCGGGCGGCAGCCCTGTCAGTTGCCGCATCGGCATGGCCGTACTCGATGTCATGGAAGAAGAAAAACTGTGGGAAAACGCACGAGTGGTGGGCGACTACTTCAAGGACCGCTTGCTGGCGCTGATCGATAAGCATCCGCTCGCAGGGGCGGCCCACGGCTCCGGCTTTTATCTGGGCCTTGAGCTGGTGCGCGACCGCCAGACGCTGGAACCTGCCACCGAGGAAACGACTTACCTGTGTGATCGGCTACGTGAGCTGGGTATCTTCATGCAGCCGACTGGGGACTACCTCAATGTCCTCAAGATCAAACCGCCCATGGTCACCACTCGGCGCAGCGTGGACTTCTTCGTCGACAGCGTGTCCAGAGTGCTGAGTGAGCTGGAGGGTTAAGGCAGCAGACACCTTCCGTTAATAGCCGATAAATATCGGCTAATTTTACTGGCTGGCGCGGCAAATTCCGGTTAACTGTGTTTAAATTCGATTTTTATCGTCTGGCAGGTCTTCTTCGCAGGCCTGGGCGTCTTCGTCGTTCATGGAGTTCTGATTACTGTGACTACTCTCAACAGCCCCCCCCGCGTCGATGGCTTCTACATGCCAGCCGAATGGGCGCCGCAAACGCAAATCTGGATGGTCTGGCCAGAGCGCCCGGACAACTGGCGCCTGGGCGGCAAGCCGGTGCAGAACGACCACGTCGCTCTGGCCAAGGCCATCGCCCGCTTCGAGCCGGTCACTGTCGGCGTATCCGCTGCCCAGTACGACAACGCCCGTGCGCGACTGAACGTACCGAATATCCGCGTCGTCGAGATCAGCAATAACGACGCCTGGGTGCGTGACACCGGGCCGACCTTCGTCATCAACAACGACGGTGAAGTACGGGGCGTCGATTGGGGCTTCAATGCCTGGGGCGGCTTCAACGGCGGGCTGTACGCCCCCTGGAACCTGGATGAACAGGTCGCCAGCAAAGTGCTGGAAATCGAACGCTGCCCACGCTACGTCACCGATGACTTCGTGCTCGAAGGCGGCTCGATCCACGTAGACGGCGAGGGCACGCTCATCACCACAGAAGAGTGTCTGCTCAATACCAACCGCAATCCGCACCTGTCCCGCGAAGACATCGAAGCCGTGTTGCGTGATCACTTGTCGGTCGAGAAGATCATCTGGTTGCCTGACGGTCTGTACAACGACGAGACCGACGGCCATGTGGACAACTTTTGCTGCTACGTACGCCCCGGTGAAGTGTTACTCGCCTGGACAGATGATCCGAAAGACCCCAATTTTTCGCGCTGCCAGGCGGCCATGACCGTGCTGGAAAATGCTCGCGACGCCAAGGGACGTCCGTTCGTCGTGCACAAGATGCCAATCCCGGGACCGTTGTTTGCCACCGAAGAAGAGTGTGCCGGAGTGGATCAGGTGCATGGCAGCCAGGAGCGCAACCCATCGGTGCGCCTGGCCGGTTCGTACGTGAACTTTCTGATCGTCAATGGCGGCATCATTGCTCCCTGTTTCGACGATCCGATGGATGACACGGCCCGGCAGATCCTGCAGCAGTTGTTCCCGGAACACGAGGTGGTGATGGTGCCGGGGCGTGAAATGCTCCTCGGCGGTGGCAACATTCACTGCCTGACTCAGCAGCAACCGGCACCCCATCGCAGCTGAGTTGGTTCACTTCTTGCTGTTATCAAGCCCATCAGACGATGGGCTTTTTTATGGGCGGACGCCTCACCGCTGGCCGTCATGCGATGGATCCCGATTCGGCGCAATGTCCTTTCCGGTTAGTCCGTCTGTCACAAAAGCTCCGTAGATTTCGCAGTCCACGACATAAGAGGTTGTCCTTATGAACGCAGGTCATGAGTTGCGAGTGACTCGAGGTTTTTCTGCGAGCAGTGAAGCACGGCAGATGATGGCGGACTGGTTAAGGACGACCCAGATCCCGACGGAGCGCATGCACGATGCGCAAGCCCTGGCTCAGGCCGGGGACTTCCGCGAAACGCTGTCAAAGCGTTATCCCTGCGGATTGATCACTGACGCGGAGATCGAAGCACTGGTGGGCGTGCTGCAGCGCTGATCACAGAGTGGGTGCAGGCACCAGGGCCTGGCCTGCCTCAGTTTGGTTTCCATCAAATTGACACCCCGATAGGCCGCGGATAGGATTCGCGCCTCCACCGCCTGTGGCCAGGCGCCATGTACGTGCATCAGTCGTCCACTGCGATGATTTCGTGCGGGCTTCCGGGACTGTTCAAGTCCCGGGGACGCAATTGCCCCACCGGGTATTTGCCACAGCGCGCGATTAATCCGCTCACAAGGACAACACGATGAAACAGCGTATCGGCCTGCTCACTCTGGGCATCCTCGCCGCCACTCACGCCATGGCGGACGGTCAGGCAGATTCCAAAGGCTTTGTTGAAGACAGCAGCTTGAAGATCAACCTGCGCAACGCCTACATCAACCGTGACTACAAAAATGGACCGCAAGACCGCTCCGAGTGGGGCCAGGCGTTCATGGCCGGCTATTCCTCCGGTTTCACCCAGGGCGTAGTCGGCGTCGGCGTTGATGCCTTCGGTCTGTACGCGGCGCGTCTGGATGGCGGCAAGGGCAAGAGCGGCGCGGGCGGTATCGACTTTTTCAAGCAGGGCGACAGCGGCAATGCTGCTGACGACCTGTCGCGCTTCGGCGGCGCGGTAAAATTCCGTGTGTCGAACACCGAACTGAAGTACGGCGACATGATGCCGGAACTACCAGTTCTGAATTACGACAACTCGCGCCTGCTGCCTGAGTCCTACACCGGCACGATGATTACCTCCAAAGAAATCAAGGACCTCACGCTGGTGGCCGGCCGCTTCACCGCCGAGACCCGCAAGAGTGCTGAAGGCCGCGACAGTGGCGACCTGAAGAGCATCAACGTCTACGGCGGCAGCTACAAATTCAGCGACGCGCTCACCGCGGCGTTCTACGCCTCCGATGACGAGGACGTGCTGAAGAAGCAGTACGTGAACGTGAACTATGTCTGGGCCATGCCGAAAGATCAGTCACTGACCTTCGACTTCAATGGCTACAAGACCAAGCTGGACAAGGACTTCGCGGTCGACGACGCCCGCGACAACAAGATTTGGAGCCTGGCCGCGACATGGGCCGTGGGCATTCACTCGTTCACCCTCGCGCATCAGCGCAGCACGGGCGAGACCGGCTACACCTATGGCGGCTATCGCAACGCAGGCGGCACCGGCGATGGTGGCAACACCATTTACCTGGCCAACTCGTACTGGTCGGACTTCAACGGCAAGGACGAGCGTTCGTGGCAAGTGGGCTACGGCGTGAACCTGGGCACTGTCGTGACCTCCGGCCTGAGCTACCGAGTGGCCTACGTGCGCGGCGACAACATCGACGACGGCAGCGGCCGTGGTCGTGGCGAAGAGCGTGAACTGTTCAGCCAACTGACCTATGTGGTGCAGAGCGGCCCGGTCAAAGACCTCTCGGTGCGCCTGCGCAACTCGTTCCTGCGCGTGTCCAACGATGTCGATCAGTACAACGTCGGCGGTAATGAAACGCGAATCTTCGTGGATTACCCGATCAACGTCTTCTGATGCCCAAGACTTCTCGCTGATATAAATCGGGAGCCGGCTTGCTGGCGAACCATCATGTCAGACACCGCAGCGGTGTCTGACATGACGGTTCGCCAGCAAGCCGGCTCCTACGAATTAAGCCAATCCCGTATTTAATGGCAGTGGTTGATAATCCGCCGCGCTGGCGATTGCTCCCTCTCTCCCGCTACCATCGCCGCACCACCCTTTCAGCCGGTTTGACCATGGCACTTGCCGCGCCACCCGACCTCTCCGATACCGCCGTCCCTGTGCAGCCTTTGTCACGGACCTACCCGCGTGGGCTGTACATCGAGCCCCACGAGCATGAGTGGGGCCAGGTGCTGTATGCCATGTCGGGTGTGATGTGGGTGGAAACCCCCAATGAAGCGCTGGTAGTGCCGCCGCAGCGCGCGGTGTGGTTGCCGCCGGGCGTACCACATGGCATCCGTGTGGTGTCGGACCTGGAGATGCGCAACATCTACCTGCGCCCGACACTCGCCGTCACCCTCGACCCTACCGTTCAGGTGCTGGAGGTCGGACGCCTGCTGCGCGAGTTGATCGTGAGCCTGGTCGCGGAGCAGGACAAGGTTTCCGCCTACTACGATGCTGTGGCTAACCTGGCTTTGCTCGAACTCCAGCGCGCCCGGCGTTCGCTGCTCAAGGTGCCGATGCCGGATGACAGCGACCGCAGGCTCATGAACGTCTGTCAGGCGGTGATGATCGAGCCCTCCATCGATGTGTCCTTCGAGCAGCATGCTGAAAATGCCGGCGCCAGCGTGCGAACGCTCTCTCGGCTGTTCCAGGCGGTGCTGGGGATGGGCTTCGCCGAGTGGCGGCGGCAGGTGCAGCTGGCGACGTCGGTTGCCGAGATCATTCAGGGTGTCCCGGTCAACACCATCGCCCGCTCCATGGGCTATTCGCCCAGCAGTTTCAGTGACATGTTCCGCCGCGAGCTGGGCGTGGCGCCCTCCCAGTACCCGGTCATCGATCCTGCAAGCTGACCCCACCGCTACTCTGTCCGAAATTCAGAAGCACTTGGCCGGTAGCTTCTGCTCTGCCTTCTTACACTCTGGTCATCGCTTAACGCAGTCGCGCCGCAATCGAGCCGCGCGCCAGATGCCCCGGAGTTTTTTATGAGCTACGTCATTTCCCTCGCAATCGGTATCGCCGTCGGTTTGCTGTATGGCCTGCTGGATTTCCGCTCACCTGCGCCGCCCCTCGTCGCTCTCGTTGGTTTGCTCGGCATGCAGGCCGGTGAATGGCTATGGCCGGTGGGCAAGCAGTTCTTCGCCAACCTGGCGGCTTGAAGCAACGACCTCTTTTCACACTTCTGGACGAACTCACCATGAAAGCACTGCAATTTTCACGTACGGGCGACCTGGCTGCGCTGCAAGTGGTCGAGCTGCCTACGCCTGTTCCGGCCACTGGCGAAGTACTCGTGCAAATCAAGGCTGCGGGCCTTAACCCCAGCGACGTCAAAAACGTGCTTGGCCGCTTCCCCTACACCACGATGCCCCGTGTGCCGGGTCGCGACTTTGCAGGCGTTGTGGTTGAAGGCCCGCAGGCGCTAATCGGTCAGGAAGTCTGGGGCACGGGCAAGGAAATCGGCTTTCTTCGCGACGGCTCGCATGCCGGCTACATCGCGCTCTCCGCTAAAGGCGTGGCGCTCAAGCCGGCATCACTGAGTTTTGTGCAGGCGGCCAGCCTGGGCGTGCCGTACACCACAGCGTGGGACGCGCTTGAGCGCAGCCTGGTGAAGGCGGGTACGCGTTTGCTGGTCATCGGTGCCAATGGCGCTGTAGGGAGCGCAGCCATTGCGCTGGCCAAGGTGCGCGGGGCCCAGGTGCTGGCTGCGGTGCGTAAACCGGATCAGCTGCGAGCGCTGCAAGCGCAAGGCTTCGACGCCATCCAGCTCGACAAGCCGGAAGACCTTGGCGCTCAGGTGACTGATGTGTTTGCAGGCGGCGCCGATGTGATCTTCGACACCACCGGTTTTTGGCTTCCGGCAGCGGTGCCTGCGCTGGCTCCATTTGGCCGCATCGCCATTATCGCCGCCCCGGTAGACGGTCACGTTCAGCTGCCAGCGCTGGCGCTGTACCGCAAAGGCGGTTCAGTGGTGGGCATCAATTCGCTGCTGTACGGCGTTGAGGCCTGCGCACGCATGCTGGAGCAGTTTGGCAAACTATTCGACGAGGGGACTCTGCCGCTGCCGACCGGGCTGTTGGAGTCGCCGCTCGACGAGGGCGTGGCGCGCTATGCCGATGTGAATCAGGGCGGTGCGGAAAAGGTCATCCTGGTGCCGTGATCAAGGTGGCCTTCACGGCCAAGGCTGATTTTGCCCGGTTTATCGGGCGGACAGGTCTTTCAGGTATTCATGCTGCACGCGTTTGATGGTGCCATTGGATTGCAGCGTATCGATTGCGGCCTTCAGCTTCTCGACCATCTGAGGGTCGCAGTCCTTTGAACACGCCAGATACAGATCGGCGGTCATGAGCGTTCTGCTCATCAATAGCGGGCGATCGCTGATCTGCTTCCAGATAGAAAGCGTTTCCGGTACGCCGTTGAACCAGGCATCCACCCGGCCTTTAAGCAGCATCAGCGCCGGGTTTTCACCGATCTTCAGCGGGTAAATCTGCGCCGCGGAAAAACCTTCCTCCAGCAGGCGCACTTCCTGAGCAGAGCCGCTGCCCACGGCAATCATCTTGAAAGTCTTGCGCGCTTCTTCAAAGCTCTCGACGTGGTGATTCAGGCTGAAAAATGCCCGGTCCATCGGCATCAGCGCAGCGATCCACGTGTAATGACTTTCCCGACTCTGGGTGCGCGTAAGCGGTGCAATAAGCTTGTTGGCGCCCAGCATCACATCGCGTTGTGCGCGCGGCCAGGGTGGCGACAGGATGTTGGGTAAATACCCCGCCATGGTCATGGCCTTTAGCGTGATGTCGCCGGCCACGCCGTGCTGATCACCTTGGGTGACCATGGTCAGCGGCGGCGCCTCAGCCATGTACAAGTCAACGGTGGGCAGGGCGAATGCAGCCGACGAGCACGCAATAAGCGCAGCGGCCGCAGAACGGATGCAACGGGAAATCCATTTCATGGCAGTTGTGCTCAAAGAGAAGAGGGCGTCAGAACAGGTCTTGTGCCTGGTGTGCTGTCGAGTCTGGCATCGGTTCGTTATCTCTGCCGGGCACAGTGCGCATCCTGCGCACATTCCAGAGACATATCCGCCCAACTGCGTGTCAGGTCTTGTTGTGCTCGTTGGTGTAGCGGCCGCTCAGCACCCATCCGCATTCAAGCAACGTTTCGATCCAGTCTTCGTACGAGTCATCGACGTCCAGCAAGTTCATGAATTGATCTTCGATATGGCACCGAAAGGTCTGCTCCTCGACGTTCCACTCCACATCCCGGATCCGCCAGACACGCTGCATGGGCAGCTGAATGTTCAGCCCGTGAAAAGGGACGAACGGCAGTTCGACTTCGTAGAGCAGCTTGGACCACTCCGAAGAAATCTCCGGTGTCTGGTGAGTCCAGACGTACTTGATCAATCGGACTTTATGCACGGTTGGGCCTTCTATCGTGTTTCTGATGGCGGGTCGCTGTCTTGGCGCAGACGCGAGGGCCCGTTGGATGGGTATACGTTACTAGATGGGCGCGGTATGGGGGAGGGGGCGCGAGCAATCTAACCAATGCCAGGCGCCCTACCCGTTATCGCCAAAAGAACATGAGGAAGCTGACCTGTTATCCGGTGCCTCAGGGCAATCACATCCGATGCACAACCACATCAAGCCCCTCCTGCTCATTCGGCGGCTGAAAGTAGCTTGTAATCAAATCGAACTCGGCATCAGTCGCTGCAAAGTCATGCTCGTCGCGCTCGTTTCTGCGGTGCAAGCGGGCCCGGCACGTGTCATCGTCGATGTCGATGAAGTGGAGGCAGTGACTGGCCTGTGCGTCGTCGGCCAAGCCGCGCAACCACTGGCGGTCTGCGGGGGTATTGGCAGGGAAGTCGAGAACCACAGTCACGCCCGCTCTCAACAGATCAATCACCAGAGGCCCTGTGACGTTCCGCAGCTGGAGGGCAAGACGAACGTAGTCGGTGACCGAACGGATCTGCTCCGGGTAGAGCCTTGAAAGCCATTGATCTTCAGTGAGCAAAATCACGCTGTGCTCGGCGCTCAGAGCCTTCGCCAGCGTGGACTTTCCTGATGCGATTTTTCCGCATAAAAGATGAAGTATGGGGTTGGCCATTTCAACCTCCTGTATCTGGGTCACGCAGGGTAATCGGGCGCTCGTCCGTGAAGTCAGCAGTGGTGAGACGGTGAGATTAACGATACGACTTCGGTGGCGCGGTTAATACCGTGAGCACTTTTTAGGGTCTGCAAGACTTCACCTTCCCAAACCCCTTGCCGCCTGCGCGCAATGACCAGGCAGTCCCCCGTTCCGGTCGCGCTCACGATATGTTCCCCATCCGGCGACCAGAACGCGCTGCGCCCGGCGCAGGCCCATCCTCCAGAAGGCCCGCCGTGGTTGGCCATCAACACGCCAAAAGCATGTTGCTGCGCGTAGCCCTGCAGCAAACCACTGTCGTGCGCATAGCCGTTGTTGCTGATCAACACGCTGGCGGCGTAGATACCGGCGCCTGCCTGCGCGGCAGCCTCGGCGTGACTGGCATGACTGAAATCCGCGCAGACTGACAGCGCGATTTTCTCACCGCTGACTGCCAGCAGCGGGCCGCCTTGGCCCGGACTGAAAACGACCTCTTCGCCTGGATGAAGGTACTGTTTGGTGTAGGTGATTTGTGAACCGTCAGCGCCAAACACCAATGCGCCAATGAAGACTGCTTCCGCCCCCGCCTGGCGCAGAGGAACGCCGACCACAGTGGTCATCCCGGACTGTTTCGCCAGGTCTCGCAGCGGTTGAAGCAGTTCGGAGTCAGCGCTAAGGGCAAGCTCGCTCGCGAGCGAGGGCTCGTAACCGGTCAATGAAAGTTCCGGGAACAAGAGGAATTTCACGCCGTGATGGGCGGCAAGCCGCATGAGCTGAGCATGTCGGTCGAGGTTGGCATTGAGGTCGCCTGCCACGGAGCAATATTGGGCGGCGCATAGGTTGAGGTCAGTCATAAAGCTTCCCGGCTTAAATGAGCGTCAGTAAAGCATGATGCGCCGCCCGGCTTACACGTTGCGCAGCATCTCCCAGAACGAGGCGCCCACGCCGGTGATGCTCTCGCCCGCGATCAGGCCCGCCGCTGCAGTGATCGCAAAGCGCTCGGTGATGCTCGGCCAGCGGCAGCTGACCAGCCAGGTCAATACTGCGCCCAGTCCCATCATCACCGAGGTGGAGGCCGGTAAAACAAATGCCAGCCCCAATGCGGCGGTGCTCGGCAGCCAGCGGGCGGCGCGTTGCGGCAGCAGGCTGTCCAAGGCGCCGAGCAGCACGCCACACACACTGCCGATCACGATTGCCCAGCGCACTTCGGGCGACAGCGACGCAAGCCCGTTAGTCAGCGTTTGCGCCACTGCCTTCCAAGTCGCAACGGCAGGCGCCGGCCATTGCTCAGTGAGCAACATCGTCTGCGGGTCTGGGATGAGTGCCAGATACACCAGGACGCCAACCACGCTGCCAATGGAAATGCCGATGCACTGGGCAATGAGTTGCTTGTGCGGCGTCGCGCCAATGGCGAGGCCGACCTTGAAGTCGTTCATCAGGTCGGTGGATTGGCCCGCCGCGCCGCCGGCCGTGTTGGCGCTCATCAGATTGATGCCGACCTGACCCGGCGCAACCAAGCCAAAGCTCAACTGCGACAGCTTGCCGATGGCGCCAATCGGCGCAATCCCTGTGGCGCCCACGACTCGCGCGGCGACCACCGCCAGGCAAATTGCCAACGGAATGCTCAGCAGCGCCATCCACAGGTCAATGTCAAACAACTGGGCCTGCAGAAACACCACCAAAGCGACCGCGAGCAGCATCCCCAGCGCGGGCATGGGCGAGAAGCGTACTTTGGCGCGCGGACCTTGGTCGGCCGGCATGCGCTTGGGCGCTTGAAAGAGCCGCACCGCCAATGACGTGAGGGTGGCGCACACCATCAAACTCACGCCCGGCCACAACAACCATTCCACCAGTTTGGCAAATTGCGGACCGCTGGCATTCGGGGCGAGCACCACCAATGCGTGGTCGATGAGAAACGGCGCGAGGCCGCCCCAAGCCAGCGCCGCGCCGAGCAACAGCGTCAGGCCCACGCGTATGCCGATGATGCCGCCGAAGCCGATGAGCAATAGCGAAGGGTCCAGCGTAAACGTCAGGCGCTCCATAGCAGGAGTGGGCGCCCAGCGCGGGATTGCCCAGATAAACTCGTCGACCCATTTCAACCCGCCGGACAGCAATGCGGCCACGGAAAGCACTTTGATCCGCGCCACGGCTTCTTGTCCGTGGTTGTAAATGTGCTGCAGGGTTTCCAGCGTTGCCATGCCCTCGGGGAAGGTGAGCCCGTGGTCATTCAGCAGGGTAGGACGCAGGTACCACGCGATCCAGATGCCCAAAAAGCTCACGGAAAACACCCAGGCCATCATCGGCAATGGGTCGAGCTGGTTACCGGTCAGCAGCGTGTAAGCCGGGATCGGCGCGACCAGACCGCCGGAGATAATCGAGGCCGCTGCCGACGCCACCGTCTGGTTGATATTGCTTTCATGCAGCGACCATGCGGGCCCGTTGTCCCGATTCCTGGCCAGGCCTTGCCACACACCAAAACCGATCAGCAACGCGATGATCGACATGTTGAAGGACCAGCCAATCTTCAGCCCGGCGTAGACGTTTGACGGCGTCAGCAAAATGCCCAGCACTGCACCTGTAAGCACCGCGCGCGCACTCAGCTCACGCTGCACGCGAGGGGAAGGCAAGGCTGAAAGAGCAGGGTTGGGCATGACAGATCCTTCTTGGCGATCGCAAGAGTGACTCTGCACAACTGAGCCCCGACACCGCCGAAGGTTCACCGCGCCCCTTACGCCAGACGCTTTCACGCCTGGGTTCCACGCCTGGCTCCCACGACTGTCTATCACGTAGGGAATGCCGGAGATGTTCTGTGGATTTACTGCGCCGGCGGATCCAGCAATACCCACAAGCGGACGATCTTGCCGTCAACGACTTCCGCCACATCGGCGCCCGTGACAACCACCGGACCTTCCATGGGGCCGGCATGCCAACGCAAGCAAGCCATCCCGTGATGCCCCACCGCCACGCCCTGCGCGACGAAGGAAAAGTCGGGACCGAACTGCTCAAGCAGCGCGCCTGCGACGTCGGAAATAGCAGCCTGCCCGGTGACGATGCCGTCGGGCTCGTACATCGTGGGTTCGGCGGAGAACAGCTGCTGGATGGCAGCAATGCGCTTGTCGGCGTCGCGTTCGTTGAACACCTGTTCCAGGTTCGCGCGCAGGAGTGCGTTGAAGTCGGGTGGTAATGAGGCGGATGGGTTTTCGTGTGATTGAGCCATGGCAAGACCTTCGATTGGGAAGACAGGAGACTAGACGCGAAACGGACGCAGCACCGATGACTCGCTCAGACGGTCGATGAGACCCGCCCATTGGCTGGAAAAAGGCGCGGTGGCGGCACACGTTCAGGGCATCAACAAGATCGATCCGGTGTGCTTGCGCGCTGCGATGGCCTGATGCGCCAGTACTGCGTCTTCCAGCCGGTAGCGTGACAGCTCCAGCGGGCCCAACGCCCCTTCTCGGAATCGCTCGAAGACCTCGGATGCCGCCGTGTTCTGGTTTTCGGTATTGACGTACTGCGGCGTAGAAGGCTGGACATATCGAATGCCTCGCGTGGTCAGAAGCGTGCTGTCCGGTGCTGCCATCCCGGAAGCGTTGCCGACGTGGACCAGATCACCCCCGTCGCGCAGCGCATGGATCGAAGCCTCAAGGGTCTGCCGCCCGACCAGGTCGTACACCACGTCAACGCCTGCACCGCCATTCGCCGCTTTTATCCGGTCTGCCAGGTGCGGTTCATCCGAACGCAGCACCGTATTGATTCCCCAGCTTTCGACGATCCGCGCCTTCACTGCTGAGCCGACGGTAGCGATCACTTTGGCGCCTATGGATTTGGCCCAACGCGTCAGCAACGTGCCGACGCCACCGGACGCACCATGCACCACAACGGTCTCGCCTGCCCGCAGAGCATGAACCTGTTTGACCAGTGCCCAGGCCGTTAGCCCTTTGGAGAGCAGTCCTGCAGCCTGCTCGCTGGAAATATCGGCCGGGAGCTTGATCAGCGCAGCGGCGTCAATCACTCGGCTGTCTGCATAGGCGCCCGGCGCGAAGAAATAACCGACACGATCACCGGTCTTAAGATGCTGCACATCGGCGCCTACTGCTTCGACAACACCGGCGGCCTCGACGCCCATGCTGAACGGCAGCGGGATCTTGAATGTGCCATCCCTGAACATCGTGTCGACGTAGTTCACGCCAATCGCCTCATGGCGTATCGCGACTTGCCCACGCTCGGGTTTTTCGAGCGTGAAGCTTTCGTACGTGAGCACAGCGGGAGTGCCCTGTTGGTAAATGCGGATGCGTTGATTCATGGCTGCCTCTGAGGAAAACGTTGGGAAGAACCCGAGCCAATCGCGCCGCACCGCTGAACGCAGCGTGGCCCACCGACTGTAAGTTCGCTCGTGATGTATTGATCAGGCGCTCTGGCCGCCGTCGACATTGAGTGTTGCGCCAGTGATGTATGAAGCGTCCGGGCCCGCGAGGAACGACACCGCAGCGGCGATATCTTCGGGCTGACCGTAGCGGCCCAGTGCTGCGAGGCCTGCAAGGAACGGCGCGTGACCAGCGGTTTCAGGGTTCATCTCGGTGTTGATGGCGCCAGGCTGAATGACATTGACCGTGATATTGCGCGGGCCCAGATCCCGAGCCCAACCACGGCTGTACGCCGCAATTGCCGCCTTGGTGGCGATGTAATCTGCAGCGCCCGGAAATGGCACGTGGTCGGCGCCCGTTGTCCCCAGAGAAATGATCCTGCCGCCATCATTCATCAGACCCACTGCAGTGCGCACCGCGGTGACCACGCCACCGACGTTAACGGCTTGCTGGCGATCAAACGCCGCGATATCGGCATCAGGTGCGTCCACCGCACCGGTGACGAACACCCCGGCGCTGTTGACCAGAATATCCAGTCGGCCGAAGTGGGCATGGACCTGTTTCACCAGCGCGGTCACTTGCGCGGTATCGCCCTGGTCAGCCTGAATTGCCAGCGCCTCCACGCCCTGGCTTTGAATGTCGGCAACCACCGTCTGCGCCTGATCTGCGGATTTTGCGTAGCTGAACGCAACGTGAGCGCCATCAGCGGCCAGGCGCTTGGCGATTGCAGCGCCAATGCCACGTGAGCCGCCGGTTACCAGTGCCACTTTTCCTTTCAGATGCTGAGTCATTTCGTTTGATCTCTGTTAGCGCCAGCCGGGATGGCTGGCTGCGTTTCGGTGAGATCAATGTAAAAGATCGTCAGGGCGGGATAAATTGCCTAAAAACGACTCCACTGTTCCTGTAGGCGTGCTAATAGTGAGCGCAGGTTTTGCTGAGCGAGTCGTAGCGTGGATTACTTCACAGCCGTTAAGGCGTTCATCCAGGTGGTGCAAGCGGGGAGCTTCGTCAAAGCCGCACAGACGCTGAATCTTCCGCGCAACACCGTCACCAAGCACATCCAGTTGCTGGAGAGCCATCTGCGGGTCAAGCTGCTCAACCGCACCACGCGGCGCATCTCGCTGACCAACGATGGCACCGCCTACTACGAACGCATGGTGCGGGTGGTGGATCAGTGGCTTGAAGCGGAATCGGATCTGGCCAGCGCTCAGGCGCGCCCCCATGGACGGTTGCGCGTAGACATGGGCTCTACCATGGCAACGATGCTGGTCCTTCCCGCACTGCCGGACTTCCAGAAACGCTACCCCGAACTGCAACTGGACATCGGCGTGAGCGACCGGCCCGTTGACCTGTTGGGTGACCGCGTCGACTGCGTCATTCGCGGTGGCACACTCAACGACCCATCGCTCATCGCCCGCCGCCTGGGCAGCCTGCCCTTCGTCACCTGCGCAACGCCGGACTATCTCGCCCGCCACGGCACGCCCCTACACCCAAGCGACCTGGAAAAGGGCCACCAGATGGTCCGCTATTTTTTCGCAGGCACCCATCGCAGGCTGCCGGTGGAATACGTCAAAGCGGGAGAGCGCATCACCGTCGACGCGAACTATTACGTGGCGGTGAATGACTCCAACGCACTGCTCGCCGCCGCGCTCGCAGGCATGGGCGTGGTGCAGACACTGATGTTCATGGCAGAGCCGCACCTCACGTCAGGGGCGATGATTCGGGTTTTGGAAGACTGGTCGCTGGAGCCGAACCCGATCTACATCGTTTATTCGCCTAATCGACATTTGAGTGCGCGCGTAAGGGTTTTTGTGGAGTGGTTGGTGGAGTTGTTTGAGGGGAAGGGGTTGCGGTGAGGGGGTTGCGGTGAAGGGTGGCTTTTCGTGGCTGATGTTTGGGGCGTTTGGCTGGGCCGTATGCCTAGGGTAACGGCTTGTTGTCAGCGGGGGAGGGTGGATCGAGCCAAACAAAAAAGGCCCACCTTTCGGTGAGCCTTTTTGCTAAATCTGGTGCCGGCACCAGGAGTCGAACCCGGGACCTACTGATTACAAGTCAGTTGCTCTACCAACTGAGCTATACCGGCGTTGTGGGCGCTGATTATAGGGATTTGATTTCCCGAGTAAAGCCCTAATTTCAGTTTTTTTGCGCCGCTTATGCCTTAACGCGATTACCGTTATTCACAATCCGCTCCAAGCGAAGCGGACGACCGGTCATTTTCCGGAATTATTCTCAATCGTTCGCAAGCTACTGTTTTTGCGCAAATTTTACATTGGCCAAAAAATGAACAATTGGTTACATCCCCGCCAAAGCCTGATTTACGGGCCTTCCCGGAAATTTAGTCAACAGACTTATCCACAGGCTGCTCGTTAAAAATCGCCTAACCCTAGCTCGGCAATAATCAGCAAATTGCGCGGGGTGATGTGGCTGTCGCAAAACGTACCCACTCGGACGTCGTATCCCCGCTCCCCGAGGTAAAGCGCCCGGTCGAGGATGAGCCACAGCTCCAGCGGCCGTCGGAACAGGTTGCGCAGCAGTTCCAGATTGCGCACTTCGGCAAGGCGCGCCCAACCGTCTCCTTCAAGCGCCGCCCAATCGTGCTGGCCGGGCGAGGGCAGTCCTTTTAGAGCAGCGAGGTCGCGGCAGTAGGCGGCGAACGGTTTGTCGAGCCAGGCGCCGGGCAGGGAGGGCGTTGGCAGGTAGTCATCGATGCCGCGCAGCTGACGTTGTAGCAGGTCGAAGGCGAGGCGGCGGGACATGGAGGTGTCTCGCTGGCGGCGCACGCGAGCGCCCGCTGTGACCGTTTCGCTAAGGGGCAGGCCAAGGTCGTCGAGGGACAGCGTGAGCGCAGAGGCCTTGGCCTGTTCGGAGATCGGCTGGTAGCGATCGCCAGCAATGCGGTTGTAGCAGCACGGTGCGATCGCGAGTTGTTGGCAGCGGGCATCGCTGGCGAGGTGCATGAGGCGCACATGCAGGTCGCCGCATGCGTGCAGGGCGACGGGTGTGTGGTGCGTTTGAAGCTGCGCGGCTGCATTGTCGGCCATGACGTCCTGATGTTGATGCTTCGCGCGAATGCCCAGTTTGTCGCTGAGGTGCTGCCCCGCTTGTACCAGGTGTTCATCGTATTCAAGCAGGCTGAGCGCTTGGCCGCCGTGGGCGAGGCGGCGGCCAAGGTGGCCTTTGCCCGAGCACCAGTCCAGCCAGTGCGTCGGCTGTTGTTGAAAGCTCAAGCTGCTGGCGAAGGCTTCGATCTGTTGCCACTTGCGGCCGGGCACGTCCACGCCCATGCGGGATGAGACCGCCTTCAGAGTAACGGGCGGTAGGGCCTCTACTTCGCTCAACGCCTTCGACTGCAAAGCCAGCTGAGCAAAAGGCTGAGGTGCATCGAGAAGTTCGGGGTGGTTGTGCGCAGCTTCTGCCTC
This sequence comes from Pseudomonas sp. ME-P-057, assembly GCF_030208975.1. Taxonomy (NCBI): domain Bacteria; kingdom Pseudomonadati; phylum Pseudomonadota; class Gammaproteobacteria; order Pseudomonadales; family Pseudomonadaceae; genus Pseudomonas; species Pseudomonas sp. ME-P-057. Next base: position 213,738 of record NZ_JARVSX010000018.1, on the reverse strand, counting down.
TTCAAGCGAGCGTTGCCGCAGCCAGGCGGACAATTCCGGGTGCTGCGACTCCCACGGCAGGTGGCGGTGGGTAAAGGGGCGTGGACGCCACAGGGCCTGATGCTCTAGGAGGAAGGCATCAAGCGCGGCGAATCGGGATTGGAGTTGCGCGGGTGTGAGTGGCATTGGTTTATGGCAGTTGAGCTGTGCAGTGCAGCATACGGTGAATCAGTGCCTGAGCGGGTTTATCAGGCAGAGCGATGTTTAGCGGCTGAAATGCCGCTGTCGCGAGCAAGCTCGCTCCCACATGGGCCTTTTCCTCTGTGGGAGTGCGCGACGATCCTCACCGCCCCTGGCTGGCGTCCACTCGCAGATACCGCTCCAGCAGTTTGAAGCCCTGCACCAGCACGAACGACATAACCAGATAGATCAACCCAGCGATGAGGAAGGTTTGCTCCGGCATGTAGGTTCGGGCGTTGATGGTGCGGGCCATGCCGGTGATGTCGAGCAGGGTGACGGTGCTTGCCAGCGCGCTGGCCTTGAGCATCAGGATGACTTCATTGCTGTAGGCCGGCAGGCCGATGCGCGCCGCGCGGGGCAGGCTGATGTACAGCAGCGCTTTGCCTTTGGACATGCCCAGTGCACGGGCTGCTTCGATTTCCCCGGTCGGTACGGCCTGGATGGCGCCGCGCAGGATCTCCGCGATGTACGCGGTGGTGTGCAGGGTCATGGTCAAGGCTGCGCAAAAGAACGGATCACGCAGATAAGGCCACATCGGGCCTTTGGTGATGACCTCAAACTGCGCCAGCCCGTAATAGACCAGAAACAGCTGCACCAGCAACGGCGTGCCACGGAAGAAGAAGATGTAGGCGTAAGGGAGCGCCCGAACGTAGGCATTACGCGAGGCGCGAGCGATGCCCAGCGGAATGGCGAGGATGAGCCCGGCGATCACCGCGACGGCGACCAGCTCCAGCGTCACCGTTGCGCCATGCAGCAGCTTCGGCAGCCATTTGAGGACGAATTCCCAACTCATGACGCGCTCCTCACAAAGCCGACCGATGCGCGCTTTTCCAGCCATGCCAGGCCGATCATCGACAGCGCGGTCATGCACAGGTACATCAGCGCAGCGACCATATAGAAGGTGAACGGCTGCTTGGTGGAGGTAACCGCGATCTGTGCGTGACGCATTACCTCTTCAAGCCCGATGACCGAGACCAGTGCGGTGTCTTTCATCAGGATCATAAAGAGATTGCCCAGCCCGGGCAGCGCAATGCGCCACATCTGCGGCATCACCAGTTTGAAGAAGATGCGTGAGCGCGACATGCCCAGTGCCAGCCCGGCCTCGCGGTGGCCCTTTGGGATCGACAGCATGGCGCCGCGAAACACTTCGGTGGCGTAGGCGCCAAAGCACAGGCCCAATGCGATGACACCTGCAGCAAACGCGCTCAGCGACAGGTTCGGGATGTCGAACAGCTGGCCGAGGGCGCGCATGGAGCTGACCGTGCCGAAGTAGATCAGCAGCACCCACAACAATTCGGGGATGCCGCGCACCAGCGTGGAGTACGTACCGCCGAGCCATCGCAGGGCCCGGTTCGGCGAGGTCTTCGCCAGCGCACCGAGCAGGCCGAGGACGAGCCCAAGGCACAGGGCCGAGAGCGCGAGTTGGAGGGTCATCAGCATGCCGGCGGCGAGGGCCGGGCCGAATCCATAGAGATCGAAGTTCATAACGTCGTTGGGCTAGAGGATGGGCGCCGCTGCCTGCAGGCGCAGGCAGCGGCGAGGGTCTGGCAGGTCAGAGGATGCTGAACGGGAAGTACTTGTCGTTGATCTTCTTGTAGGTGCCGTCGGCGATGATTTCTTTCAGGGCTTCGTTGAGCTTGTCGCGCAGCGGGTCGCCTTTGCGTACCGCGATGCCGATCTTGTCGTCGCCCTGCAGTGGCTCGCCTTTGAACTCGTAGTTCTGGCCTTCTTTGCTTTTCAGCCACTCGTAGCTTGCGTATTTGTCACCCAGCAATGCATCGAGACGGCCCGAGGCCAGGTCGAGGAAGGCGTTTTCCTGGGAGTCGTAGAGCTTCAGGGTGACGTCGTCGCCCCAGTTGTCCTCCAGCCAGGTGCCGGACAAGGTTGCACGCTGGGCGCCGATGGTTTTGCCGTTGAGCGCTTGTTTGATAGCAGCGGCGTCACCGGTGAGGTTGGTCGACTTCGGCGCAATGAACTGCAGTTTGTTGGAGTAGTACGGGTTAGTGAAATCCACCGCCTGCTTGCGTTCTTCGGTGATCGACAGCGAAGAAATGAGGAAGTCGAACTTCTGCGCGTTCAACGCAGGAATGATGCCGTCCCAGTCCGATGTCACAACTTCGCAGGTCACTTTCATCTTGGCGCACAGTGCGTTGCCGATCTCCACGTCAAAGCCCACCACCTGTCCGCTGGCGTCCTTGTTGTTGAACGGGGGATAGGCGCCTTCAATGCCCATTTTCAGGGTCTCGTCGGCAAAAGCGCTGGAGACCATCGCCAATGTGGCGGCAGCGGCCAACAGAATGTTTCTCAGGGTCTGCATCGATGTTGCTCCGTTAGCGATTGCTGGACATGAATTGTTTGCAGCGCGCCGAGCGCGGGTCGTTGAAGACCTGCTCCGGCGAGCCTTGTTCTTCTATCAGCCCTTGATGCAGGAAAACCACTTCGCTGGAGACCTGCCGGGCAAAATTCATTTCGTGGGTCACCATCAGCATGGTCCGGCCTTCCTCGGCCAGTCCACGAATGACGTTAAGCACTTCTTGCACCATCTCGGGGTCGAGGGCAGAGGTGGGTTCGTCGAACAGAATGACCTTGGGCTGCATGGCCAGCGTGCGTGCAATGGCGGCACGTTGCTGCTGGCCGCCAGACAGCTGCGCCGGGTAAGCCTGGCGCTTGTCGGCGATACCGACTTTGGCCAGCAGTGCTTCGGCGACTTCGGTGGCCTCTGCTTTGCTCTGCCCCAGCACGCGTCTTGGCGCCTCGGTGATGTTATCGAGGACGGTCATGTGCGGCCAGAGGTTGAAGTTCTGAAAGACGAAGCCGATGTCGCTGCGCAGCCGGTTGATCTGACGGTTGTCTGCGGCAATCAGTTCACCCTTGCGGGTGGCTTTGAGCTTCAGTTCCTCGCCGGCAATCAGGATTTGCCCCTGGTGCGGGTTTTCCAGCAAGTTGATGCAGCGCAGCAGCGTCGACTTGCCCGAGCCGGAAGAACCCAGAATTGAAATCACGGCGCCATCCTGCGCGCTCAACGAGATGCCTTTAAGCACTTCGAGCTCGCCGTAGCGTTTGTGCAGATCGCGGATTTCCAGGGCAGGCGTGGCCTGGGCCATGTTCGGTCCTCGTAATTCGGTGGGCTCATCGGGCTGATTCAGCGACACCACGGTGCGGTGCCCCGGGCATGGGTAGCCAGCCTTCAGGATGAGCTTGATGGCGCAGGCACAGAGTGCCGTTGCGCAAAAAGGGCGCGATGGTGCCAGCTTTACCCGCCGTGGGGAAGGGTATTTCCGCCACTCAGTCGATGCTTGCCCCGTTTTTGCGCACTTAATGGGTGCTGGCCTGTAGGCAGTGTGTATTTTCGGTGCGCTTGAGCGTCTTCTTCTTGTTGCGCTAGGTAACGCTTCCTACGTGGCTGGCAAATCGCTAGCGCATTCAGGAACTTGCGTAAGACGGCAAGACCGGGCGTATCCGCCTGCGACGTCGTATCTGAAACATTTTGGCGTAATTCTTGCGTAAAAAATAAATAACAGCGCTGTTGTGTTCTTTTTACGAAGGGCTTCAGCACGTACTGATCCATATAAAAATCCTTCTAAGGTTGGTTCCATGAGCACACCCAACGCTTCAAACCTTGAACAAGGGCTAAAACCGCGGCACATCACCATGCTCTCGATTGCAGGCGTTATCGGCGCCGGCCTTTTCGTTGGCTCGGGCCATGCAATCGCTGAGGCAGGGCCGGCTGTACTGCTGGCCTACGGCGCTGCGGGTACGCTGGTGGTGTTAGTGATGCGCATGCTGGCGGAAATGGCCGTGGCCTCGCCGGACACCGGGTCCTTTTCGACCTACGCCGATCGCGCAATCGGCCATTGGGCGGGTTTCACCATCGGTTGGTTGTACTGGTGGTTCTGGGTGTTGGTGATTCCGCTGGAGGCCAACGCCGCTGCGACCATTCTGCACGCCTGGTTCCCGAACGTTGCTATCTGGGCTTTCACGCTGGTCATTACCTTATTGCTGACGGCCACCAACCTGTTCAGCGTGAAGAATTACGGCGAATTCGAATTCTGGTTCGCGCTGATCAAGGTGCTGGCGATTATCGGCTTTGTGGTGCTGGGCGTGGCCGCAGTGTTCGGTCTGCTGCCGAACAGCCAGGTCAGCGGCGTCAGCCATCTGTATGACACGCAAGGCTTCCTGCCCAACGGCATGGGCGCGGTGCTCGCAGCGATGCTGACCACCATGTTCTCGTTCATGGGAACTGAGATCGTCACCATTGCGGCGGCGGAATCGAAAAACCCGGGCGAGCAAATCACCAAGGCCACCAATTCGGTGATCTGGCGGATTTGCCTGTTTTACCTGTTGTCGATCTTTCTCGTCGTCGCGCTGGTGCCCTGGAATGACAGCCGACTGGCTGAGGTGGGTTCGTATCAGACTGTGCTCGACCTGATGGGCATTCCGAACGCCAAGCTGATCGTCGACATCGTCGTGCTGGTGGCGGTGACCAGTTGCCTGAACTCGGCGCTCTACACCGCCTCGCGCATGCTCTTCTCCCTCGGCAAGCGGGGCGATGCGCCTACGGTGTCCCAGCGCACCACCAAAGCCGGCACGCCTTACTGGGCTGTCCTGCTGTCGACCGGCGCCGCCTTCGCTGCGGTGTTCGCCAACTACGTCGCACCTGCTGCGGTGTTCGACTTCCTTCTGGCGAGCTCCGGCGCAATCGCGTTGCTGGTGTATCTGGTCATCGCGGTGTCGCAGCTGCGCATGCGTCGCAAGCGTGAAGCGTCAGGGCAAGCCATCGACTTCCGCATGTGGCTGTTCCCGGGTCTGACCTGGGCGGTGATCGTCTTCATCGTCGCGGTGTTGACCATCATGCTGTTCCAGGAAGGCCATCGTATGGAAATCATCGCCACCGGCCTGCTGAGCATCATGGTGGTTGCGGCGGGCTTGATCGTGTCGAATCGCCGCAAGACGGCGGCCAAGGCAGGGAAGGTCGTGTTGAATTGATGAGTCTTTGAGTCGCTTTGAGCGACTGCTGTCGAGAAGCCGCGATCAGGGATGATGGCGGCTTTTTTATGGGTTTTCCAACGGCGCAGGTATGAACCCTTGTTCCCGAAGCGCCTTGATGACACCGCGGATCAAATAATTGTTTGAAAACCCTATGGTGTATTGCCTGGCTCCCTCGCTGATAGGTAAGAGCATTCCTTGACCCACCAGCTTTTTAATAAGATAGGTGCGTTGAGCGCTGTTCAGGTTTGGCACGACGTTGGCCAAGTCCGCAGATTTCACCACCCTCGCTTTGATGGCAAGAGCCAGTAATAACTCCTCCGTTTCCGTGATCCAATCGCGTTGACGAGCAAACGCTATAGCGGGGGTTAAAACGTGGCGAGTGAGATATTCGTAACGTGTAAGCAGATCTACCTTATTCAGTTCGTCACGTATCCCCTGCAGCACGTAAGTGCACCATACTTCCAACCCCTGGCTGGTCCCGGCATCGGCAGTCGTCAACATGGCGTAGTAGCGTTCACGGTCGTTACAAAACACGGCCGTCGGATTTAGCACCCGCCCGCCGGTGTTAACGTTGAATCCGTATTTCATCAGCAGTGCATAAGTGATGAGCCGGACTACCCTACCGTTACCATTGCTAAAGGGGTGAATCCATCCAAATCTGTGATGCGCCAAGGCGACCTTCATGAGGTCATACTTCGGGGAGTCGGGTTTGTTAACGAACTCGACCAGATCTCGCATGTATCCAGAAATAAGGAGTGCGTCAGGTGGTAAATGCTCTGATTGAGATATTCGTACCTGACTCTGTCGGTACGCCCCCGGCGTTTTGTCTCCCTCACGATCGAGATCATGAACAGTCATCGCGTGCAATTCGCGAATGAAATGCTCAGTGAGCTGACTTCCATGAGTGATCCTTTCCTCAATGTAATCCATCGCTTTTTCGATGTTTGCGACTTCGCGTAGCTGATCTGTGTCTTCGTTTTGGCCCCCCACTTTGCTGTCAATGTAGTCAGCAAGGGTGGTGTGATTGCCCTCGATACGGGCTGATCCGAGACTTTCCAGGGTATGAAAGATGGATTTCAGTTGAAAGAACACAGGCGCAGGCGTGTCGCCCTCCAGTCTTAGCTTACGGAGGTGCTCCAGCTCGCTCAGGACGTCCACAAGCTCAGAGTCGAATGTAGGATTGAGCAATTCAAGATCGTGATGAAAGAAAGCCAGCATGCACAATATCTCGAAGCGGGAATTTGTTATCTCTAAATCTGAGCGTGAGACGCCCGGATTCATGAGGCCCTGGTGAGGGTCTATGAAAAATTATCTCAAATCAAGCTCTGCGTTAACTGTAATCGTGAGCAGGGTCTCTGTGAGCACTGGTGCGCTGTTAACGCATTCTTCTCAACACCGACTGCCCGCGCATCTGATGCAGCACCACCGCTGCCAAGTGCAGCGCCACCAACCCGGCCAATACCGCGCACAGGACGTGATGCACTTCATGCAACTCCAGCAGCGCCACCGGCGAATGGATCAGCTGGGGCATCGGGATCAGCGCCAGGAGCGTGACCGGATGGCTCATCATCAGGACGCCTGTGATCAGCACGCCCGCCACCGCCGCGTAAATCGCCGTGTGCGCAGCACTTGCCAGGCGCGCCTGCAGGTCGTGGGAGATTGGATGGCGGGGTGCGTTGAATGCCAGCCATAGCCGCCATGCAAAGAAGGGGATGAAGAGGCTGGTCAGCTGTGGATTGAATGACTCGACCCACTGCCGAAGAGGATCGTTCTGCTCAAGCAAGGCAACGCCGAAGCCGCTGAACGTCGCCCACAGGATGACGGCAGCGGAAAGCCAGTGCAGGAAAATGCGGGTCTTGGAGTAACGCCTAGCATCGCCTGAAGCATGTTCAGGCGAAGAGGGAAGATGACGAGTCAAAACGGCGAGCCTTTATTGAGAAGGAGTTGCATTCTCGTGGTGGCGCAAAGCTACCGTTTTGACGGGGGTCATGTAAATCAAAAACGTATCAAGGACGCGCGAAGGCTCCACGGGCGTTCTTTTTTTGCAGGATGACGGATGCTTCGTTGTAGGCGGTCTGAAATGTGTCACTGCCAAGCCACTCGACGGCAGTGTCTTCGTCTTCCTCATGGAAGAGCCCGCGGTAGGTGATCAGCAGGCCCATCATGAAATCGGTCGCCGGCTCCTCGTCTTGTTCGGAGATCACCAGCTCCAGCACCGGGTATTGCAAAAACACTACGCACATCGCCAACAGGCTCACCGATTCCGCCTGCTTCATGGCTTGGAACAAGTCATCGAAATCCGCCGGGTCGAAACCGTTTTCTTCGATGTCTTTAAAATCGAACGTACTCAGGTCGATTTCGACGTCATCGAAAGGATCGTTGACGAACGCGTGGTTGAGCACCGGGTGAATGACGCTCGGCCGGGCCTTGCCGGAACGGTTCTGCTTGGCCTTGGCCTTTGCCCGCTGGGCGCGTTTTTGCTGTTTGTCGGGGGAGGCCATGACGGCGGTTCCTTGTTCGGTGCAGCCATTCGCATGGCCCAGATCATCGGGCGCGTATTGTATTCAGTCTTGCGCCGGTTCGTCGTGCTCGTTGCGGTCGATTCCCAGCATCTGCATCGTGGACTCCATCTCGATCTCGCCAAGAACGGCGCGGAAGGCTTCATAGAAATCGTCGTCGTCGATGCGCGCCCTGACAGTCGCCTCATCCAGTCCGTGGGCCCACATCATGTAGGCGCCAAGCGTGTTCACCAGGACGTCGAGGTAATGATCGAAATCGATGTCGTAGAAGGCGTGGGCGGCTATCGGACCTCTGGCGAAGGCATCAAGTAGATCGAGAAACCCTTGCTGCTCGGCACGCTTGAGCACTTCGTAATGGGCGAGGCGTTGCTCCTCGGACGGCTCCGGCGCAGCGACCAGGTAAACCTCCGTCAACAGCATTTCGTCCTCGGTGAACGGCATCCCGGAATCGCCTCTTATCAGCGACGCCATCGCCTCGCGCTCTTCCTCATTCAAGGCCTCAAGGATGTCGGGCTCGACGTAACTGTGGAGCAGGGTTTCGTCGTCGTCGAACACGTCAGGCATGAAGTAATCCGGGACGATCGGATTGACCGTTTGCGGATGCTGGCGGGCGACACGCTGCGCTTTGGCTTTGGTCTTGGCGCGCTTGGCTCGTTTCTGCTGCTTGGTGACAGATGCCATGACGGGCTCCTTGATAGGGTCAAGTCGGCAATGTTAATAAATCGCGCCCAATAAAAAACCCCTGAATCTTTCGATGCAGGGGTTTTTCGGTATTTGTGGTGCCCAGAGACGGAATCGAACCGCCGACACGGGGATTTTCAATCCCCTGCTCTACCGACTGAGCTATCTGGGCAACGGGGCGCATTAAACGTGTTTTTCAGAAGGTCGTCAAGCGTAGCGTTGAAAAAAATCTGAATTATTTCCTCCGCTTACGACGAACACTGTCTGCGAAGGATTATTCAGACGGCGGAACGTAGCCGTCGGCCTTGGCGTATTCCTCGCCGGACAGGTATTTGTCCATCTCGGTCTGCAGGAATTTGCGATCTTCGGCGTTCATCATGTTCAGGCGGCGCTCATTGATGAGCAGGGTCTGGTGTTTCTGCCAGTCAGCCCAGGCCTTTTGCGAGACGTGATTGTAGATGTCTTCACCTTTGGCGCCCGGATAGGGCGGACGGTCCAGGCCGGGCAGTTCTTCTTTGTATTTGCGGCACATCACGGTGCGGGTCATGCGGACTCTCCTGCATTCAGTACGTCGGCTGCGTTTTTCAGCAGTTTCTTCACCGGGGCGGCAAGGCCCAGGCGCGGCGGGGTGGCGAGGTTATACCAGAGCCAGTCATCCTCGGCCACGTGATGGGCGGACTCCCGAACCCTGACCAGCCAGGGTTCGATGGTCAGCTGAAAGTGGCTGAACGTGTGCACCAGCCCCGGCAAGGCCAGGTGCTCGCCCATCTCGAGTGCGTGTTGGTTGGCCAGGTGCTGCATGTCGGTGAAGTCATCCAGTTCCGGCAGGCTCCACAGCCCGCCCCAGAGCCCGGTGGAAGGGCGGCGATAAAGCAGGATCGCGCCTTCCTGGTTGGCGAAGATAGGCATCAAGGTGCGTTTTTGCGGCACGACCTTGCGCGGCTTGGGGATGGGGTAGCGGGTTTCCTGGCCCAACATGTGCGCTTCACAGCCGCGCTCCAGCGGGCAGAGCAGGCAACTGGGTTTGCTGCGAGTGCAGAGTGTGGCGCCCAGATCCATCATGGCCTGGGTGTAATGGTTGACGCGGCTGTGCGGTGTATAACGCTCTGCCGTGGCCCACATCTGCTTCGCCACCTTGGGCTCGCCAGGATAGCCTTCCTGGGCGGTGAAGCGGGCGAGCACGCGCTTGACGTTGCCGTCGAGGATCGGCGCTCGCAGGCCCATGCTGATGCTGGCAATGGCACCTGCTGTCGAGAGGCCAATCCCGGGCAGCTCGACGAGCTTATCCACGTCCCGGGGAAACTCACCGCCGTGTTCGGCCACCACGATTTTCGCAGCTTTCTGCAAATTGCGCGCGCGGGTGTAGTAGCCAAGCCCCGTCCACAGGTGCAACACCTCATCTTCCGGCGCTTCGGCCAACGCTTGCACGGTCGGAAGGGCTTCCATGAACTTGTCGAAATAGCCCAGGACGGTGCTGACCTGAGTTTGCTGCAGCATGATTTCCGACACCCACACGCGGTAAGGGGTGATGTCGTGTTGCCAGGGAAGGTCATGACGGCCGTGACGGTCGTACCAGTCGAGAACGGCGGAGGAGAACTGCTCGGGTTGCATCAAGGGTTCCGGTAATCGAATAGAGTGGGGTTGCACCCATGTCTGGATTAACGCTAGTCCGCGAGTGTGTTGAGTCAGCCACCATGATGGTTTATGACCCAACGCCTTTGCGGGCAAGCGCGCTGCTACAGTTCGTTCAGCAGCGCCTGCTGAGTGAAGTTAACGCTTGAACAGTCCCTTGATTGCGTCCTTGAGCTCGGGACTGACCTTGTCCCCCAGTTTTTCGTCGATCTTGTCACCAATGCGGTCGCCCGCGAGTTTGGCGGCGACCTTGCCCAGGCCGTCGTTGTCCAGCCGACAGGCCTTGGCGCCCAGTTCCAGCGGGCCACGGCATAGAACCGGCCATTCAATCCCGACAAACCGAGGATTCACTTCACAGGCCGGGTCCGGCATATCGCTCTTGTCGCCCTCGATGATCACACCGATCCGGTAGTTCATGCCCATCACGCGCAGGTCGATGTCCCCGTCGCCATTGACGCTAAGGCCGGGGGTGCGGACTTTGAGGTCAGGATTGCTGGCCACGCCGTTACGGAACACCAGATTGCCGTTGAGCTGCTGGAAAGGCGTGTCTTTGCCGCGCGGTTCGCCACTCAGGGTTTTGCGATTGAGCGTCGAGATCCCGCGGCACAACTGCTGTTCGAGGTTGGCGTTGACCAGCACGCCGTCGTTCAGCGCAAAGCTGGCGGTACCGTTGAGGCTTTCGACCAGCGCCTTCTCACTGTTGCCTTTGGCGGTCACGTCGCTGGTGAGGTTGAGCAGGCCGCGCAGTGGCGGCGTGGTGCCCTGACTCTGGATGAAGTGCTCCACGGGGACCTTCACGATACGGGTCTGAACGCTCGCCAACGGCACTTCGGGGCGGGCGTCATAATTGCCTTTGACTTCGAAATTGCCGTTGTACAGATCGCCGCGCAGACTGCTGAGCGTGACCACCCCGTCGAGCGCAGAGGTTTTCAGCGCCGCGTTTTGAATGGGCAGTTTTTCCAGCGTCAGCTTGCCAAAACTGAGGTCAGCGTCCACATCGAGTTTGCGCAGGCGCTCCACTGGCAACAGCTTCGCGTCGCTCCAGGCGCCTTGCGTGGGCTGGTTGGGCAGCGGCGAGGTACCTGACGCAACCATGGCCTCGGCTTCGGCGCCTTGAACTTCGGACTTGCGAGCAGCGCCAGCGCTTTTCGCCTGTTCGCCCTCGGGCGCACGATAGCGGTCGGCGTTGAACGTGTCGGCCTTGAGCTGGACGCGCAAGGACTGTTTGGCGAAGTCTTCCACAGCGACGCGGCCGGTGATGGTGCTGTCGTCGAGCTTCATCGTCAGGTTGTCCAGCGACACGCTGTTGGGCGTCGCGGCAATACGGGTGACCAGCTCCAGTTTGTTCAGGCTGCCGCTACCCAGTGCCGGCGCAGGCTGACCGATGTTGTCGAGGAAATCACGCAGGTTGAATTGCGCGATTGACAGGCCGCCCGTCAGTTGCGGGGTCTTGTCCAGATCGCGCACATGCAGCTCGCCGATGGCGCGCAACTGGTTGGCCGAGAGTTTCAGATTGGTCCATTCGGCGACGTTGGCGGACATGTCTGCCAGCAACTGACCCTGGGCCGAGAACGTCAATGTCTTGCCCTGCAGCGGATCGCCCGCCGCTTCGCCGGAGAAGCGCATGTCATCAAGTTGATAGCGCTTGAGCACGCGGTCGAAACGCAGCTTGCCGGTCAGCTCGGTTTTGGTTCGGACGACCGGCTGGTTGGTGCTCAAGAAAGCCGTCAGCTTCAACGGGATATCGGTCGCGTTGTGGATCGGGCCAGTGCTCAGCTGGATGCTCTCGGCGGTCAATTGCCGGGCCTTGGGAATGTCGTTGTAATCGATGCGCGCGTTGTTCACGGTCAGGCTGTCGATGTCCAGCTTGAGCGGCTGCCATGGTTTGTCAGGCTTGGTCGAAGCGGGATCGGCCTGAGCGTCAGCCGGGGCGGGCGTGGCAGGCGGCTGGGCAGGGTTGGCCGCAGTCGCAGGCACCTTGCCGATGTCTTCCCAATTGCCGTGGCCGTTTTCGTCGCGCGTCAGGGTCAGGTTCAAGCCCTCGACCCGCACATCGCTCATCTGCACTTCCTTGCGCAGCAGCGGCAGAACGCGGACAGAAAGCCCCAGCATCTGCAAATCGGCGAAAGGTTTGGTCGGCTCGCTCAAGGTGGCGACGCTGGCGTCATGCAGCTCCAGGCCCAGCCATGGAAACAGGCTCCAGCCGATGTCACCGTTGAGCGTCAGCTCGACATGGGCGCGGTCGCGAACCAGTTTTCGAATCTCGTCTTTGTAATCGTTGGGATCAAACAGATGGGTCAAGGCAAAGCCAAGAGCCACGATGATCAGCAACAGCCCGAGAAGGGTGAGTCCCAGGATTTTGCCGAACGCTTTCATGGGCGAGTCCTTGTGTCGAGTCGTTCAAAATTTAGCCCGCGAGTATAGCGTTCTCACGCAGGCACCGGGTTTTGGATCGTCAATGGCGCTGGAGAGGCGACTGCCTGCTCCCTGCGCGGTGACAGACGGCGCAAAAAAGGTAGTAGCAGAATGCTTTCTTTTGACCCGCAAATGGTAATCTCGCGCCGTTCGCCAGCCTTGCTGCGTCGAATTGTCACGTAAAGAGACTGCCTGCCGATAACCCACCGAGGCCTGCGTGCTTAACAGAGTGGGGGCGGAGCAACGTCGCCGTTCTTGCGGGATACAACTAAAAATTGGGGGCAACATTAGATGACTACGAGCACTGCTCTGGGCGGTACTTCCGCTCAGCCTGCGTTCTTGTCCAAAGAGCGCATCATCGCCAAGCGCGGGTTCAACCGCTGGCTGGTTCCACCGGCTGCATTGGCTATTCACCTGTGTATCGGCATGGCCTACGGCTTCTCGGTGTTCTGGCTGCCACTGTCCAAGGCCATCGGCATCAAGACCGCTGTCGCTTGCGCACCGGACATGGGCTTTTTCGAGCAAGTCTTTTCGTCCAGCTGCGACTGGCCGATCTCCATGCTCGGCTGGATCTACACCCTGTTCTTCATTTTCCTGGGTTGCTCCGCAGCCATCTGGGGTGGCTGGCTTGAACACGCAGGCCCACGCAAGGCGGGTGTCGTATCGGCCCTGTGCTGGTGTGGCGGTCTGCTGATCTCGGCGCTGGGTGTGTATACCCACCAGATATGGCTGATGTGGATCGGCTCGGGCGTGATCGGCGGTATCGGTCTGGGCCTGGGTTATATCTCGCCGGTGTCGACGCTGATCAAGTGGTTTCCGGACAAGCGCGGTATGGCCACGGGCATGGCGATCATGGGTTTCGGCGGCGGCGCAATGGTTGGCGCTCCACTGGCAACCGCACTGATGAGCCATTTCGCTACGCCTGACAGCGTTGGCGTGTGGCAAAGCTTCGCGGTGATGGCGGTGATTTACTTCATCTTCATGATCGGCGGTGCTCTGTCGTACCGCGTTCCGCCTACCGGCTGGAAGCCTGAAGGCTGGACCGCTCCGGCAAAGAAAGCCAACAGCGCGATGATCACCAACCGCCACGTACACGTCAGCGTTGCGTGGAAAACCCCGCAATTCCGTCTGGTCTGGCTGGTGCTGTGCCTGAACGTTTCGGCGGGTATCGGCATCCTCGGCATGGCTTCGCCACTGCTGCAGGAAGTATTCGGCGGCAAGCTGCTGGGCACCGATCAACCGTTCGGGCAGCTGGATGCTTCGCAACTGGCCGCCATCGCAGCCATCGCGGCAGGCTTCACCGGTTTGCTGAGCCTGTTCAACATCGGCGGTCGCTTCTTCTGGGCGTCATTCTCGGACTACATCGGCCGTAAAGCCACGTACTTCGTGTTCTTCGCGCTAGGCTTCCTGCTCTACGCGTCGGTGCCGACCCTGGGTCATCTGGGCAGCGTAGCGCTGTTCGTGGCGGCATTCTGCGTGGTGCTGTCGATGTACGGCGGCGGTTTTGCAACCGTTCCGGCTTACTTGGCCGACCTGTTCGGTACACAAATGGTGGGCGCGATCCACGGTCGTCTGCTGACCGCATGGGCAGCTGCCGGTGTGCTGGGTCCAGTGCTGGTCAACTACCTGCGCGAGTACCAGTTGAGCCACGGCGTTGCGCGGGCGGATGCCTATGACATCACCCTGTACATCCTTGCGGGTCTGCTGGTGCTGGGCTTTATCTGCAACCTGCTGGTTCGTCCGGTGGCCGACAAGTACTTCATGACCGACGAGCAACTGAAGGCTGAACAAGCCATCGGTCACGATGCCGGCGCTGATCACAGCACTTCGCTGGAATGGAAAGCCGACCCGAGCACCAAGCCGCTGGCCGTTCTAGCCTGGTTGGCGGTGGGCATTCCGTTGGCGTGGGGCGTGTGGATCACTCTGCAGAAGACTGCCGTACTGTTTCACTAAGAGCCTGTCCGTGCTGGCCTGAGTCCTTCAGGCCAGCGCGCACCATAGGCGCCGGCTTGCTGGCGAAGCTTGATGTATCAGGCAAATCACTTGCACTGACGCAGAATATTCGCCAGCAAGCCCGCTCCTGCAGCCCATATGTACAGACATGTACATCCTCGTACGTGCCATTTCCCCCTGTCTGTCATTCCTCGCTTCATGTTTCTGTTTCCCCGCCACCCGCCTATAATGGCCGCCTTTTCGCCCAATGATTTTGCGGAGCTGGTGATGGCCGAACGTATGGTGTTCGTCGAGCGCGACACTCTGGAAACCCAGATCAAAGCCTCGATCAACCTGGATGGCACCGGAAAGGCCCGATTTGATATCGGCGTTCCTTTTCTTGAACACATGCTCGACCAGATTGCCCGTCACGGGCTGATCGATCTGGATATCGAATGCAAAGGCGACCTGCACATCGACGATCACCACACTGTGGAGGATGTCGGCATCACGCTGGGTCAGGCATTCAGCAAAGCCATCGGCGACAAAAAAGGCATCCGTCGCTACGGTCACGCCTATGTCCCGCTGGATGAAGCGCTTTCGCGCGTGGTCATCGACTTCTCCGGTCGTCCCGGCCTGCAGATGCACGTCCCTTACACCCGTGCCACCGTCGGCGGCTTTGATGTGGACCTGTTCCAGGAGTTCTTCCAGGGCTTCGTCAACCACGCCAATGTCACGCTGCACATCGACAACCTGCGCGGGCACAACACCCACCACCAGATCGAAACCGTCTTCAAGGCCTTTGGCCGCGCGTTGCGCATGGCGGTAGAGCTCGACGACCGCATGGCCGGCCAGATGCCTTCCACCAAGGGCGTGCTGTAATGCAGACCGTTGCCGTTATCGACTATGGCATGGGCAATCTGCACTCGGTGGCCAAGGCGCTGGAGCACGTCGGCGCCGGTCGTGTGCTGATTACCAGCGACGCCGACGTTATTCGTGAAGCTGACCGCGTCGTTTTTCCCGGTGTCGGCGCGATTCGCGACTGTATGGCTGAAATCCGTCGTCTGGGCTTCGATGCGCTGGTCCGCGAAGTCAGTCAGGACCGTCCATTTCTCGGCATCTGCGTGGGCATGCAGGCGCTGATGGATCACAGCGAGGAAAGCGCCGGAGTCGACTGCATCGGTGTGTTCCCGGGCCAGGTTCGCTTCTTCGGCAAGGATCTGCACGAAGACGGCCAGCATCTGAAAGTCCCGCACATGGGCTGGAATGAAGTGGCGCAGGCAGTGGATCACCCGCTGTGGGCCAACATCCCGGACATGGCGCGGTTCTATTTCGTGCACAGCTACTACATCGACTCGCCAAACCCTCAGCAGGTCGCCGGTCGAGGTCATTACGGTCATGACTTCGCCGCTGCGCTGGCGGACGGCTCGCGCTTTGCCGTGCAGTTTCACCCGGAGAAGAGCCACACCCATGGCCTGCAGTTGCTGCAGAACTTCGCCGTGTGGGACGGCAGCCGGTAATGAGCAAGAAAACCAAACCGCCGATTCTGACCCTCACTCCCGAGCAGGAGAGTGAGGCGTGTCACACGATCAAGCGGTTCATGGAAGAGCGTTTCGAGCTGGACCTGGGTTCGTTCGAAGCGGCTGAAATTCTGGAGTTGTTCACCCGCGAGATCGCACCGCATTACTACAACCGCGCGATCTTCGATGTGCAGACGCACCTGAAAGAGCGTTTCGAAAGCATCGAAAGCGACCTGTGGGCGTTGGAGAAGAGCAGCTGAAAGCCGCAAGCCGCAAGCCTCAAGAAAGGGCGTGCCTGCCGCGGTCTTGAGGTCGCATACATCACAGCAGAATCAAGGCAGCATCAGGCTGCGAGAATTAGTGGAGATGCCTCTTGCAGCTCATGGCTTGCAGCTTGCAGCTCCTTTGACCAAGGAAAAACCATGCTTATTATTCCCGCGATCGACCTTAAAGACGGCGCATGCGTGCGTCTGCGCCAAGGCCGAATGGAAGATTCCACAGTGTTCTCCGATGATCCGGTGAGCATGGCTGCCAAATGGGTTGAGGGCGGCTGCCGTCGTTTGCATCTGGTCGACCTCAATGGTGCGTTTGAAGGCCAGCCGGTCAATGGTGAAGTCGTGACGGCGATTGCCCGTCGCTACCCAAACCTGCCGATCCAGATCGGTGGCGGCATTCGCTCGCTGGAAACCATCGAGCACTACGTCAAAGCCGGCGTAAGTTACGTCATCATCGGCACCAAGGCGGTCAAGGAGCCTGAATTCGTCGCAGACGCCTGCCGCGCATTTCCGGGCAAAGTGATTGTCGGCCTGGATGCCAAAGATGGCTTCGTCGCCACCGACGGCTGGGCTGAGGTCAGCACCGTGCAGGTGATCGATCTGGCGAAGCGCTTCGAAGCCGACGGCGTCTCGGCGATCGTTTATACCGACATCGCCAAAGACGGCATGATGCAGGGCTGCAACGTCCCGTTCACCGCCGCGCTCGCTGCCGCCACACGCATTCCGGTGATCGCCTCCGGCGGTATTCATAACCTGGGCGACATCAAGGCGCTGCTCGACGCCAAAGCGCCCGGCATCATCGGCGCCATTACCGGCCGCGCCATTTACGAAGGCACGCTGGATGTCGCTGAGGCCCAGGCGTTTTGTGATTCGTACAAAGCCTGACTGGCACACCCCGGTGTAGGAGTGAGCTTGCTCGCGATAGCAGGCGTGTCAGACGTATGTTTGCTGACTGACCAGGCGCATCGCGAGCAAGCTCACTCCCACAGGGGCGTCCTTCAAATCAGAATGTTGTGATGTTGGGCAGATTCCCAACCGTCTTCGGAGAACCGGCCCATGGCCCTCGCCAAACGCATCATCCCTTGCCTTGACGTCGACAACGGCCGCGTAGTCAAAGGCGTCAAGTTCGAGAACATCCGCGACGCCGGCGATCCGGTGGAAATTGCCCGTCGCTATGACGAGCAGGGCGCCGACGAGATTACCTTCCTGGACATCACGGCCAGTGTCGACGGCCGCGACACCACGCTGCATACCGTTGAGCGCATGGCCAGTCAGGTGTTCATTCCGCTGACGGTGGGTGGCGGCGTGCGCACGGTGCAGGACATCCGCAATCTGCTCAATGCCGGCGCCGATAAGGTGTCGATCAACACCGCTGCCGTGTTCAATCCCGAGTTTGTCGGCGAAGCCGCTGCGCGATTCGGCTCCCAGTGCATCGTCGTGGCCATTGATGCCAAGAAGGTTTCGCTGCCCGGTGAAGAGCCGCGCTGGGAGATCTTCACTCACGGCGGTCGCAAGCCGACAGGGCTGGACGCCGTCATGTGGGCCAAAAAGATGGAAGACCTGGGCGCTGGCGAAATTCTGCTGACCAGCATGGATCAGGACGGCATGAAGAACGGCTTCGATCTGGGCGTCACCCGCGCCATCAGCGATGCACTCGGCATTCCGGTGATCGCGTCGGGCGGCGTCGGCAACCTTGAGCACCTGGCCGCCGGCGTGCTGCAGGGACATGCCAGCGCTGTGCTGGCGGCGAGCATTTTCCATTTTGGCGAATACACCGTGCCCGAAGCCAAGGCCTACATGGCCAAGCAGGGGATTGTGGTTCGCTGACCGGCCGTGACGACCGCGAACTAGACTTTGCCGCGGGTTAGCGGCACTCTCTTGCGGTCGTCAGGATCGGGTGCCAGGGATATGTTCAAAGGTGTTTTTCTTGCGCTGATCAGCGCCGTGACGCTGCTCTCGGGCGCGGCCCGTGCCGACGATTCACCAGCTTATTCGATGGTCCTGCTGACCGAAAACTTCCCCCCGTACAACATGGCCGCCGACGGCAAGAACTTCGCCCAGGAAGCCAACATCAAGGGCATCGCCGCGGAGGTGGTGCGCGAGACCTTCAAGCGCGCCGGGATCGGCTACAGCATGACCCTGCGTTTCCCGTGGGAGCGCATCTACAAACTGGCGCTGGAAAATCCCGGTTACGGCGTCTTCGTGACCGCGCGATTGCCCGAGCGCGAAAAACGCTTCAAATGGGTCGGCCCGATCGGTCCGGACGACTGGGTTTTGCTGGCGCGTGCTGACAGCCCTATTGAGCTAAGTTCACTGGAGGCCGCCCGACCTTATCGAATTGGTGCCTACAAAGGCGATGCCATCGCCGTGGAACTGGCGCGTCAGGGCATGAAGCCTGTCACGGTGCTCAGCGACAAGGACAACGCCAGGAAGCTCGTCGATGGCCAGCTCGATCTTTGGGCAACGGGCGATCCGGCAGGGCGTTATCTGGCCCGGCAGGAAGGCATCACCGGATTGAAAACCGTGCTGCGCTTCAACAGCGCCGAGCTGTTCCTGGCGCTGAACAAAGACACCCCCGACGCCGTGGTCGCCCGACTGCAGGGCGCGCTGGATCAACTGCGCAAAGAGGGCGTGGTCGATTCCATTTTTGCCGAGTTTCTGTAGGCACATTTCATGGGTTGATCGCCATCTTCAACGGCTCGCTCAGCAGCTTGGCGCCCGACGCGCTCAGATGGTTGTCGTCCAGGTAGTAAAAGCGCTTGTCTTTGCCGATCTCGCAGCTGGCCGCGTTGCAAAAGTACTGTTTGGTCCTGATCACCCTAAGCGCCCCGCCGTTGGCCTCATCGGCCAGCATGGACATCTCGCCCTCGTCCCAGGCGTCGATGGCGGTGCGCGGAACGCTGTCTCCCAGTGCGCTGACAACCGCCTTCACATGCCCGAACATCTGGATGTCGGGCACCTGCTCAAGAATGAACAGCGTGCTTTGCGGCGCGGTACGGCCAAAGAACTCCACCGTGGCATCCACGCCTCTGGCAACGACCTGTTGAGGCGTCAGCCCGGTCTCGCCAGTCTCCAGTTGCAGTAAATGATGTTTTTTCTGCAGCACGTTCTTTTTCTGCCAGCCATGCATGTACAGCGTCCAGCGCCCCACGAGGATGATCTTCTCCGGCTGCAGGCTGGCGATCTGCTGGGCGTAGTGCGCCAGCTGTCCCGGCTTGTCGCAGTTGGAGCTGTTGCCGATGCCGTCGTAGCGCTCTAGCCCGACCAGCGGCGGGCAACCGGGAATCGACACAAACATGTACGTCATGGCCGGGTCCTCGCTGAAGGCGTCGACCAGCGGCAGTACGTGGGAGTCACCGAACAGGACCACCAGTCTGCTGCCGGTGCCGATCTTCTTGCAGGCCAGCTCCGAGCCTCCCGCGTCATAGCCTTCGCAGTCCTGCACCTGAACGGCCATGGGGTCAGCCACCGGCTTGTAGACCGCGTTGAGTGTCCCGCCGATGCCCAGCAACAGCACGATGCTCGCCACGGCCCAGCGGAAAACGCCTTTTTGTGAAATACGGTTTTTATAGCGGAAGGGCGCCTCAATGTATTTCCAGCTGAACCAGGCGAGCAGGAACACCACGACAATCAACATCGGAAAAACGATCTGATCATGATTCGAGAACTGCAACGGCGACAGGCGATACAGCGCAAAGAGCGGCTGATGCCACAGGTACGCGCTGTAGGACAGCAAGCCGATCCAGACCATCGGCTTGAGCGATAACACTTTGCCCGTCACACAGTGCGGCGAAGCGAACAGGATGATCAGGCACGTACCGAGCACCGGGACAACCGTGTACAGGCTCGGAAAGGGAGTGGTCTCATCAAAACCGAACACTGAATACAGCACCAGACCCGCGCCGGTAATTGCCAGGGCGGCTTTGACCGGACTAAATCCGTCGGCGGTTGCGGGCGTGCCGGGCTGACGAAACAGCACCATCGCCGTGAGTGAACCGGCGAGCAGTTCCCAGGCTCGGGTTGGCAACAGGTAGAAATTCACGGCGGGATGGTACGTCGCGCCCCATTCGGCCAGAGCGAGCGAAACACAGGTAATGACCAGAATGAACAGCGTCAGGCCGGGTTTTTTCAGCTTCCACGCCATCAGTAAGAACAGCGGGAAGAAGATGTAGTACTGCTCCTCCACCGCCAGGCTCCACGTGTGCAGCAGCGGTTGTTCGCCAGCGGCAGGGTCGAAGTAGTCGGTATTGCGCCAGAAGAATAGGTTGGAGGCAAAGACCGCCACCGACATGATGCTGCGCCCCAGGTTCTGGATATCGCTGTCGAGCATCCACAGCAGCGCAAACGGCAGCGTGGCGATGATCACGAAAAACAGCGCGGGCAGGATGCGACGGGCGCGCCGCTCGTAGAACTTCAAAATCGAGAAGTGACCCTGGGCTATCTCCGCCGCCAGGATCGAGGTGATCAGGTATCCCGAAATGACAAAGAAGATATCGACACCGACGAAGCCACCCGAGAAAAACATGAACCCGGCGTGAAAAAGGATCACCGGGAGCACGGCTACCGTACGCAGCCCGTCTATCTCGGGCCGATAGGCGAGCACGCGTGGGCTTGGAGCAGTGGTTGAATTCATGAGCGCCTTGATTCCGTAAAGGTGTGGGTCGCTGAGGCACTCCCACTGCATTCGGGCGCTGCATCCGTTCGAGTCTCACCATAGAGGACGGGCGCGCACAGTCCAATGAATGCGTTGCATCGGCGCGCTGAAACAGGGTGGTTATGGAGGTGCCAGAATTACGGCGCGGCGGCGGGCATTAATTGAAGGCGATGAATCGAGTCCATCCGTGGAGTCTTCAGTGACCGGACTGCCGCCTTCGCGGGCAAGCGCGCTCCTACACCGGTCGTCTGCGATTCATGATCCGTACGCCGAGGCGCCCAATCGTCGCCTTAACCCGGCGTAATCGATACGATCATCTTGCGCAATCGATCCTTGCGCCCGGCGCGATCTTTGGATTCACCTGTAGGAGCGCGCTTGCCCGCGAAAAATTCTGGCAGCGCCGCAGCAATTCAGGATGTACTCCGCTCCGCTCGGCCCGTCACAGGCTCAACGATAAACGCCATTCTTGCCATGGCCCGCCATGGCCTCATTACCCCGAATGCTGATCATGTGGCGCAGTTCGATCCACTCGACGCCCTGGGCTTTGAGCTTGGGCAGCTCGCGCTCAAGCACGTCCATCGTCACGGGGTAGGGGTGGCCGATCATCACAGCCGAACCCTGCTTGTGGGCCAGCTTGATCGCCGTCTGCAGCTGACCCGAGATGGCTTCGGCAGTGCGTTCATCATCCAGAAAGACGTCGCGGGACACACTTGCCAACCCGATCTTCTGGGCTTCGGCTGCCGCGACAGTTTTCGCGCTGGTACGGCTGTCGACCAGAAACAGATGACGGCGTTGCAACTCGCCCACCAGCCAGCCCATTGCCACCGGCTCGGCCGTCATGCGGCTGCCCATGTGGTTATTGATGCCAGCGGCGTAGGGGACTTTCAGCAGCGCTGCGTTCAGACGGGATTCGAGCTCGGGCAGTGGCAGTTCCGGGTGCCAGGCATAGGGTCCGGTGGCCGGGTCCATCGGCATGTGCAGCATCACGGTTTTACCGGCCTTGTGCGCCTGACGGGCAAAGTCCGTTGCGTGAGGCGTGTCGGGCATGATCGCCAGCGTCACGGGGCCGGGCAGGGCCAGCGCGCGGTTGTCTCGATCAGGGCTTTGCCCGAGATCGTCGATGATCAGGCTCAGGTAAGCGACCTTCGGCGCCTTGCCACCGGTCACTGAGGATTCCGCCGGGGCGGCGTGCGCAGCCCCGGTGGTGACGACTAGAGCCCAGATAAGCCCGATCAGCCAGACGCGCACATCAATTGCCGCGCGTGACACTCAATCCCTTGAGCAAGCTGAGGGCCTGGTTCATCTGGTAGTCATCGTCCTGCGGACGCGCCTTGCCAGCCTTGGCCTTGGTAGTCGGTTTGTCCGCACCGCCGTTGCCATTCCCCAGGTGACCAAGCAGATCAGCCTCTTTGTAATTGTCGCCATCGGCTTCAGCGGTCAGTTTGGCGCGTTTGACTTCGATGTCCGGGTTGATGCCCTGAGCCTGAATCGAGCGACCGTTTGGCGTGTAGTACAACGCGGTGGTGATCTTCAAGGCGCGGTCGTTGGCCAACGGCAGAACCGTCTGCACCGAGCCTTTGCCGAACGTATCAGTCCCCATCAAAATGCCGCGCTTCTGGTCTTGCAGCGCGCCGGCGACGATTTCCGAAGCCGAGGCACTGCCGCCGTTGATCAGCACCACCAGCGGTACGCCTTCGCTGGCGTCTGCCGGATCTGCCGAGAAGCGCAGCTCGGAGTTGGCGATGCGGCCTTTGGTGTAGACGATCAGACCCTTGGTGAGGAAGTGGTCAGCCACTTCGACCGCCGCCTGCAACACCCCGCCCGGGTTGTTGCGCAAGTCCAGGATCAAGCCGCTCATCTTCTTGCCGTTATCCTTGCGCAGCTTGGCCAGTGCCTTGCCGACTTCCTCACCGGTCTTGACTTGGAACTGGGTGATGCGGATGTAACCGTAACCGGGCTCCAGCATCTGCGCTTTCACGCTCTTGACCTGAATGGTCGCGCGCGCAAGCGTCACGTCGAACGGGTTGCCGCCGTCACGCACCAGCGTAAGGGTGATTTTCTCGCCGATCTTGCCGCGCATCTTGTCCACGGCTTCCTGCATCGTCTGGCCCTGAGTTGGCGTGCCGTTGATCTTGACGATCAGGTCACCGGCCTCGATGCCTGCCTTGGAGGCAGGGGTGTCGTCGATAGGCGAAACGACTTTGACGAAACCGTCCTCGACTCCGACCTCGATGCCCAGCCCGCCAAACTCGCCGCTGGTGCTCTCCTGCAATTCCTGGAAGTCTTCCGGGCCCAGATAAGCGGAGTGCGGGTCGAGGTTGCTGAGCATGCCCTTGATGGCGTTTTCCAGCAGGGTCTTGTCGTCCACAGGTTCAACGTACGCGGCTTTGATCCGGTCCATGACCTCGGCGAAGGTGCGCAGCTCGTCGAGCGGCAGCGGCGCCTTGACGTTCGCGGCGCTGGCAGGCGAGGAAGCGGTTGGCGCGGGAGCAGGGGCGGCACCGGCAGCCTGGGCCAGAGGCGCGCCGATAATCACGGCGATAGTCAGGGCCAGCGAGGTGAGGCGGGACGAAAACAGCATGTCTTACGAACTCCTGAGTGAGGTGTCGACTTATCCTTGAGTGCGACACCATTGGGCCGGATCACTGGGGCGACCCTGCTGACGAATAGCGAAATACAACGCCGGAGTGTCCTGACCACCACCACTGTTACCGACAGTGGAGATCGCATCTCCGGCTTTTACGACGTCACCGGCCTCTTTCAGCAGGCTTTGGTTGTGACCGTACAGACTCAAATAACCATTGCCGTGGTCGAGAATGACCAGAAGCCCGGCGCCGCGCAACCAGTCGGCGAAGACCACCCGACCGCCGTGCACCGCTCGCACCTGGCTGCCTGCAGCAGCACTGATCATCACGCCATCCCACTTGGTTCTTTCGTCGTCGCCACGGCTTTCGCCAAATCGCGCCAACAATCGACCATCGACAGGCCATGGAAGTTTTCCCCTGGCCTGCTCAAAGGGTCCGCCGTACGACTGACCGGTGCTGGAAACCATGGTGCCGGGCGCCTTGGCGGGACGGCGCGGCGCGTCATCGCTGTCGTCCTTCGCATCGTCTTTAGCCCGGTTTTTTGCCAGCGCTTCCTGCTCGCGCTGGCGTTTTTCGGCTTCCTGCTGAGCCAGCAGCGCCTTTTGACGCGCTTCTTCGGCTTCGCGCGCCTGTCGGGCGAGGGTTTCTTCAATGGTTTTGAGGACTTTGGTCAGGTCAGCCTGATCCTGCTGCCGCGATTGCAGTTTCTGGTCGCGGGCCTTGTAGTCCTGGTTCAGCTTGGCCAGCGCCACTTGACGTTCCTGGCGAACGGTGTCGAGTTGGGCCTTCTGATCATCCAGCGAGCTCTTCTGTACCAGCAGTTGCGCCTGTTGCAGGTCGATGTCTTTTTCCACGCCTGCCAGCTGGCGCAGGGTTTCATTGAAGTTGCGCAACTGCTCCAGGCGGGCCTGGCTCAGGTAGTCGTAATAGGTGAGGGTGCGAGCGAATTTTTCGGGGTTCTGCTGATTGAGCAACAGCTTGAGGTATTCCTGGCGGCCGCTCTGATAGGCGGCGCGAGCCTGAATTGCGATCAGCCTTTGCTGTTCAACGCGCGCGCTCTGGAGTTTTTTTTTCTCCTGATCGAGCCGTTGCAGCTCGCTTTCACTCTTTTTTAGTTCCTTTTGCAGGGCCTCCACCTGCTTTTCCAGCTTGCCCATTTGCGTTTCAGTGGAGCGCAGGTCTTTCTGGACGCCGGATTTTTCTTCCTGCAACTGGCTCAGCGCTTTTTTGAGTTCGGTGATGTCCTGACGCGTGGCATCGAGCTGTTTCTGCGTTTGTGCGCGATCATCGTCGGCGAACGCCGGATTGAGCAGACAAATCAAAGCGAGGGTGATCAGGGCGCGAAGCATGAGGTTGGGCGATACCAGGAGTGAAGACCGGCCTAGTATGCCCGGCGATGGCTGCAAAAAAAACGCTCGGACGACGTGGCCGTCAGACATTTCATACAAAACCGGCCCGCCAGCGACTGGCGGGCCGGTTCAAGGGCTTACTCGGCGACCAGAATCGGCGTGCCGGTCATCTCGTTGGGGATGTCCATGCCGAGCAGCATGAGCATCGTCGGCGCGACATCCGCCAGGACGCCGCCTTCACGCACCTTGAACACACGCTTCCCCACGTAGACGAACGGTACCGGTTCGGTGGTATGCGCGGTGTGCGGCTGGTGAGTCTGCTCGTTGGTCATTTGCTCGACGTTACCGTGGTCGGCGGTGATCAGCGCTTCGCCGCCGACTTTTTCCAGCGCCTGAGTGATGCGACCGACGCACACGTCCAGGCATTCCACCGCCTTGACAGCGGCTTCCATGATCCCGCTATGGCCCACCATGTCGCCGTTGGCGTAGTTCACGACGATCACGTCGTAGCGCTGGTTCTCAATGGCATCGACGATTCTGTCGGTGACTTCCGGTGCGCTCATTTCGGGCTGCAGGTCGTAAGTCGCCACTTTTGGGGAAGGGATCAGGATGCGTTCTTCGCCGGGGAACGGCTCTTCACGGCCACCCGAGAAGAAAAACGTCACGTGGGCGTATTTCTCGGTCTCGGCAATGCGCAGTTGGGTTTTGCCGTTATTCGCCAGGTACTCGCCCAGCACGTTATGCAGCCCGCCTTTTTCGAAGGCCGCCGGGGCGTCGATGTTGGCTGCGTACTTGGTCAGCGTGACGAACCCGGCCAGCCGGGCCTGACGACGACGCGCGAAGTCAGCGAAATCGTCTTCGACGAACACGCGGGTCAGTTCGCGGGCACGGTCAGAGCGGAAGTTCATGAACACGACCGCATCGCCGTCTTCTACCGTCACCGGCGCGCCGATGCTGGTGGCCTTGACGAATTCGTCGTTTTCACCCCGCTCGTAAGCCGCGTCCAGCGCAGCTTTGGCGGTGTCTGCGTGGAATTCCGAAGTGGCGTCCACAATCAGGTTATAGGCGGATTCGACTCGGTCCCAGCGATTGTCACGGTCCATGGCGAAGTAGCGGCCGATGACCGAAGCCGTGCGGCCTTTGCCAAGGCGCGCATACGTCGCTTCCATGGTGGCCAGGTACGGATGAGCGCTGCGTGGTGGCGTGTCACGGCCATCGAGGAAGGCGTGCAGGTAAATCTTGTCGGCGCCGCGTTTTGCCGCCAGTTCGACCATCGCTACCAGGTGGTCTTCATGGCTGTGGACGCCGCCGTCTGACAGCAAGCCGAGGATATGCACGGCTTTGCCCATGCTTACTGCCTGATCCACTGCTTTACAGATGTTGGGGTTTTCGAAGAACTCGCCGTCGCGGATGGCTTTGGTGACCCGCGTGAAGTCCTGATACACCACGCGCCCGGCGCCGAGGTTCATGTGGCCGACTTCAGAATTGCCCATCTGCCCGTCCGGCAGACCGACATCCATGCCCGACCCGGAGATCAGGCCGTTCGGCATCGTCTGGTACAAGCGATCGAAGACCGGCATCTTCGCGGCGTAGACGGCATTGCCGTGGTGGCTGTCGCTGTGACCGAAGCCGTCCAGGATGATCAGAACCAAAGGTTTAGGCGTGGTAGTCATGAATCCCACTCTTGGCTAATAGGTGAAGTAGAAAAAGATCGACAGTTTAGGGACAAGTTCAAATCAGCCACAAGCTAAACGGCGTCACTGCCGTACGGGCTTTGGCCCACCTTGGGGGCTGTGTATACTGGCCGACATTTTAACGCCCTGGAACCTGATGATGGTTGCTCACCTGATTGAATTTGCCACGAACCACTATTTGCTGACGGGTGCTTTCGTCATCTTGCTGGGCCTGCTGATCGCAACGGAGCTTAGCAAAGGCGGCCGCAGCCTGAGCACTGGCGAACTGACTGCTCTGGTCAACCGCGATGAAGCGATTGTCATCGATGTGCGCGCCAAGAAGGAATTCACCTCAGGCCACATCGTGGGCTCCGTGAATTTCCCTCAGGACAAAATCCTGACCCGCACTGCGGAGCTGGAAAAATTCAAGCCCAAGACTCTGATCATCGTCGATGCCGCTGGCCAGCACGCCGGCCATACCGCCCGTGAGCTGCTGAAGTCGGGCTTCAACGCCGCCAAGCTGTCCGGCGGTATTTCGTCGTGGCGCGGCGACAACCTGCCTCTGGTGAAGTGAAATGACCGACGTCGTCGTCTATTCCAGCGATTATTGCCCCTACTGCTCCCGCGCCAAGTCGCTGCTGGGAAGCAAGGGCGTCGGCTTCCAAGAGATCAAAGTCGACGGCAAGCCACAGTTGCGCGCTGAAATGACCAAACAATCCGGACGTACCTCGGTGCCGCAGATCTGGATCGGCTCGGTCCACGTCGGCGGTTGCGATGATCTGTTTGCCCTGGAGCGCGCCGGCAAGCTCGATAAGCTGCTGAACGCCTGAATTCGAACCAGCCTGTGAACAACGCTCGTCGTCGCACAGGCCGGAAGCCTACAAGACCTCAAAGTAAGGATCTGAGATGACTGATCAACCGAACAACGGCGCCACTTCCAACGAAGAAGAAGCACCGCAGTTTTCCCTGCAGCGCATCTACGTTCGCGACCTGTCCTTCGAAGCGCCGAAAAGCCCGGCTATCTTCCGTCAGGAATGGACCCCAAGCGTCAGCCTTGATCTGAACACCCGCCAGAAGCAGCTCGAAAATGACTTCTACGAAGTCGTGCTGACCCTGTCGGTCGAAGTGAAGAACGGCGAAGAAATCGCCTTCATCGCCGAAGTCCAGCAAGCGGGTATCTTCCTGATCAAGGGCCTGGATGCCGGTTCCATGAGCCACACCCTGGGCGCGTTCTGCCCGAATATCCTCTTCCCGTACGCTCGCGAAACCATCGACAGCCTGGTTGTCCGCGGTTCGTTCCCTGCGCTGATGCTGGCACCGGTGAACTTCGACGCCCTGTACGCGCAAGAGCTGCAACGCATGCAGGAAAGCGGCGAAACGCCAACGCCTACCGTTCAGTAAGCGTTTTTGCTGCGACAAAAAAAGCGCCTGTAATGGGCGCTTTTTTGTGGGGCATCGGATGACGGTGTCGCGTGTCGGCTACCTGAACCCCAACTGCCGCCAACCTTCATACACGGCAACGGCGACGGTGTTTGACAGATTCAGACTGCGGCAGCCTTCGCGCATGGGCAGGCGCAGGCGCTGGTCGCTCGACAGCGGGTCTAGCACCTCCGGCGGCAACCCCCGGCTTTCCGGCCCGAAGAGGAAGGCATCGCCCTCCTCGAATTGCGCGTCGTGGAAAACCCGCGAGCCCTTTGTGGTAAAAGCAAACAGGCGAGGGTGGCCGATGCTTTCAAGGCAGCTGGGCAGGTCGGCGTGACGATGCAGCGTGGCGTATTCATGGTAATCAAGGCCGGCCCGACGCAGGCGCTTGTCATCCAGCTCGAAGCCCAGCGGCTCGATCAAATGCAGGCTGCAGCCGCTGTTGGCGCAGAGCCTGATGATGTTGCCGGTGTTCGGCGGAATTTCTGGTTGAAAAAGGATCACGTGAAACATGCACGGCTCCGAACGAAAGGACGGGATGCATTCTACCCCTGAAGAAGACCCGAGACCGAAGCTGTGGCCCAAGTTTCTGGGATCGGTGGCGATCGTTGGTGTGATGGTCGGGCTGATGATCGGCCGGGTGACGACGCCGGACCCAATCCAGCTGCAAACCATTGAAGCGCTGCCTGGCGGTGTTGCCGTCTGGTTCAACCGCGAGCCGCAACTGCACGGCGAACACATCGACGGCGCGGTGGCGTTGCTGTTCAACGCCCAGGGTCAGCCCCAGAAAGGCGAACTGAAGCTCAACGGCAAAGATGTACGCTGGAGGGTGCAACGGAGTGATAAGGGATTGCTGCTGAACCTGCTGGCGGCCCGTCCGTTGCACGGCGACTGGCGCGGTGCAACCCAGGACGGGCGCTGGAGACTGGAGGTCAGTCTCCGGGAGGAATAAAAGAGGGGAATCCCCGGCCTGCCTGTACCAAGGTCCCCAAAACTGGTGATGCTTAACCTATTGCAGCGTGCGTGCCAGTTTTGGGAAAACGCTGTAGGAAATTTCTGCAATCCGTCGCGAGGCCTCCCGCGAGCCTCATTTCTCAGGCGTTTGTTACCTCAGGCCGTCCTAGGGCTCCAGCCCAGCCTTTGGAGTCGGCGTTCACATCCGGTAATTCCTTGCTCGTTTTTGCACGCTATTCGCGCATTTTCGAACGTGCCCTAACCAAAGTGATGCACGTTCGATCAGGGCGGCGATTATTGCGGGCTAAAGCCGCAGCCCGCGCCCGTTGCTGATGCTGATGCTGATGCTGATCCCAAATCCCAAATCCTAAATCCCGATCCAGCCGCTGATGTCGATGCTGACGCTGACGCTGATGCTGATGCTGATGCTGATGCTGATGCTGATGCTGATGCCGATGCCGATACCGATGCCGATGCTGATGCGCCGCTGATCTTGATGCTAACGCTGACCTGTAGGAGCCGGCTTGCTGGCGAACCGGGGGGTGTCAACCGGCATTGATAGGGCTGACACAATCGGTTCGCCAGCAAGCCGGCTCCTACAGTGGTTCGGCGCAGGCGCAACAGGCAGAGTCGATGCGGCGCATGAAGCAGTGAAGGAGTGCGCCAGGGTGCACACCACTCCCGACGCCACGACTTAAAACGGCACGTCGCCCAGCATCGTTGCGCGATGCATCACCCGGCGCTGCGGTCGGTAATCATCCACTGCGTAATGCTGCGTCACGCGGTTGTCCCACATCGCCACGTCGTCCGCCTGCCAGCGCCAACGCAGGGTGAACTCCGGCCGAGTGCCATGGGCAAACAGCAGTTTCAAAATCGCCTCACTTTCGGCGGCCTCCAGCTCATTGATGCGGGTGGTGAAACCCTCGTTAATGAACAATGCCTTGTGACCGCTGACCGGATGCGTGCGGATGACCGGGTGCGACAACGGCGGGTTCTTGCGGCGTGTTTCCTCCCAGCGTGCGAGGTCTGCTGGTGTGTTGCCAAAGCGCTCCAGCGGAAATGACCGCGTGAAGTCATGAGTGGCGGTCAAGCCATCAAGCAATGCTTTCATTGGGCCGGACAGCGCCTCGAACGCAGCAATGCCGCTCGCCCATAACGTATCGCCACCGTAAGTCGGCACCTGCTTGGCACTGAGTACCGCACCCAGCGCAGGCGTCGGCAAAAAGGTCACATCGGTGTGCCAGATGGCGTTGTCGCGCACGTCGGTCACCGCCGTGTCGAGGATCAGCACTTCTGGCTGCTCCGGCACATTGGGGTAAATCGGATGGATGTGCAGGTCGCCGAAGTTGGCAGCGAAACGTGCCTGTTGCCGAGGCGTGATCGGCTGATTACGAAAGAACAGCACCTGATGAGTGAGCAACGCCTGTTTGATGACAGCGCGTTGATCACCGGTCAGGTCGCGGCTCAGGTCAACGCCGCTGATCTCTGCGCCCAATGCCGGGCTGAGCGGAATAATGTCGATGCTCATGATGTACTCGTTGTGTTCGGCGCCGAAATGTCGGCGTGGCCAGTTGTAAAGCCGTGTTCTCAGTGATTCTGGCCGTGCCAGGGCACCAGCTTGCGTTGCAGCGCGCGAAGGCCCATTTCCAGGGCGAAGGCAATCAGTGCGATGACCAGAATTCCCAGCACGACGACGTCAGTCACCAAAAACTGCGCGGCTGACTGCACCATGAAGCCGAGGCCGCTGGTGGCGGCGATCAACTCGGCCGCCACCAGTGTCGACCAGCCCACGCCGAGACCGATACGCACGCCGGTGAGGATGTCAGGCAGGGCGCTTGGCAGGATAACGTGACGGATCAGTTGCCACCGGCTGGCGCCTAATGATTGCGCCGCGCGCAGTTTCGCGGTGTCGACAGTGCGCACCCCTGTCGCAGTCGCGATGGCAACCGGCGCGAGGATCGCCAGATAAATCAGCAGCACTTTGGAAAATTCGCCAATGCCACACCAGATGACGATCAAAGGCAGGTATGCCAGCGGCGGCACCGGACGATAAAACTCGATCACCGGGTCGAAAATCCCTCGCGCGATTCGGTTATGGCCAATCGCAATACCCACCGGAATGGCCGTCAGCACAGCGAAAAACAGCGCCAGGCCGATGCGCTGCAGACTCGCCCCCAAGTGCTGCCACAGGGTCGAGTCCATGTAGCCCTTGGTCATCAGCAGCCAGGCTTTTTCCAGCACGGCCGAAGGTGGCGGCAGGAACAGCGGCTCGACCCACTCAAATGCCGTGACCAGCCACCAACTGCCCAACAGCACGGCGAGCGTCAGCACACTGATGGCGCGAGTGCTTACATAAATAGAGGAGCCCTGACGCGAAGCGGTTTTTACCGGCACGTGCGTGAGCGCGGGCTCTGGCGATGGATAAAGACTCATGCCCGTTGCTCCCGAACGCTTTGCCGCTGGGAGAATACCCGCGCCAAAACGTGCTCGCGGGTTTCAATGAAGCGGGGGTCGGATTTAATCGCGCGGGCCGATTCACCTGCGCTGTAACGCTGACCGAAGTCCAGTTTCAAGTGCTCGACGATATGACCTGGGTTCGGCGCGAGCAGAATCAGATCCGTCGACAGGAACACCGCTTCTTCAATGTCGTGGGTGATGAGGAACACCAGCTTGGCGCTGCGTTGCCAGACTTGTAGCAGCAACTCTTGCATCTGTTCGCGGGTGAAGGCGTCCAGGGCGCCAAATGGCTCGTCCATCAGCAGCACGCTCGGGTCGGCTGCCAATGCACGGGCCAGACCGACGCGTTGCTTCTGCCCGCCCGACAACTCCCAAATACGCCTCTGCTCGAAACCGGCGAGGTCAACCAGCGCGAGCATGTCCCGCGCCTTGGCCTCGCGTTCGTCACGGGCAACGCCGGCGAGTTGAAGCCCGAATGCGACGTTGGCCAGCACATTCTGCCAAGGCAGCAGCGCGTCATCCTGAAACACCACGCCGCGCTCGGCGCCAGGACCGTTTACCGGCGCGCCATCGAGAGTGATGCGGCCTGCGCTTGGGGGGACGAACCCGGCGATCAAGTTGAGTAGCGACGTCTTGCCGCTGCCGGACGGACCAAGCGCTACCAGCAATTGCTGCGGACCGAGGGCGAGGGAAATATCCGACAGCACCGGCTCGGCCGCACCGGGATACCGTGCGCTGATGCGCTCCAGCTGTAACAAGGCCATGGCATGGGCTCCGATGAATGTAAGGACGTGCTTGAACGGTTGTGTAACTGATGTCGCTGAGAGTGGTTTCTCCGCAATGGCTGCAAGCGTTGCTGCTCATTCACCCTAACGCCCACTGCGAGTGGCACTGCTTGTGCGGCGTCACATCGCTGCGGCCGGCACTGCTTTTTACGGCATCACGTCGCCTGCGGGGTATGCCTTGTGACGGCCTCACGCCGCATGTTGTAGGAGCCGGCTTGCTGGCGAACGGGTCGGGTCAGTCACCTCACAGCGAGTGACAGACCGGGTTCGCCAGCAAGCCGGCTCCTACAGAAACGGGCGCGCCAACGGGATGTGATTACTGCTTTTCAACGTCACGCCGCCAGCGGGCAGTACTGCTTTTTTGCGGCATCACATCGCATGCGGGTAGAGCTGCTTTTTGCGGCGTCTCATCGTCTGCGGGCGGTATGCCTTATGCGGCTTCACACCGCGCGTTGTAGGCGCCGGCTTGCTGGCGAACGCGTCGGGTCAGTCACCTCACAGCGAGTGGCAGACCGGGTTCGCCAGCAAGCCGGCTCCTACAGAAGCGGGCACCCGACGGACGTGAGTCCGCGTGTGAATCGCGGGGATACGCGGCTAATCCCATTGGTACACAGCTTCTGGCCAGCATCACTGGGCGACGAACTTGGTGGTCACGTAGGGCGCGTAATCGGCCAGCACGGCGTCGACCTTGCCCTGTTCTTTGAGGAATGCTGCGGTCTTGGTGATGGCGTCGGTGGTCGGCGCGCCCAGTTCGGTCACTTGGTCAGCCGCCAGCGGATAGACGTTGCCCTGCAACAGACCAGGTATGTCGCCAGGTTTGGCGCCGGACAGCTTCACCAGCTTGTCGACGTTGCTGGCATCGGCCAGCCAGGCCGCTGGGTCCCTGCGGTAGGCGGCGTAGGCATCCAGGGTCGTTTTGGCGAAGGCACTGACGACTTCGGGATGCTTGTCGGCGAAATCCTTGCGCACAATCCATGCATCGAAGGTCGGTGCCCCGAGCTTCGCCAACTCACCCGAGGTAATCAGCACTTTGCCGGTCTCTTTGGCGACGCCCAATGCCGGGTCCCAGACGTAGGTGGCATCGATGTCGCCACGTTTCCACGCGGCGGCGATGGCCGGCGGGGCGAGATTGAGGATCGTCACTTTCGCCGGATCAATCTTCCAGTACTTCAGAGCGGCGAGAAGGCTGTAGTGACCCGTCGACACAAACGGCACGGCGACTTTCTTGCCAGTCAGATCCTGCGGACTGTTGATCCCGGAGCCATTACGCGCCACCAACGCTTCGGCGGCGCCGATTTGGGTGGCAATCAGGAAGATTTCGATTGGCACCTTTCGCGTCGCTGCTGCTGTCAGGGGGCTGGACCCCAAGTAACCAATCTGCACGTCACCCGACGCAATGGCGCTGATCACATCCGCGCCGTTATCGAACTTCCTCCAGGAAATTTTGGAATTGGTGGCCTTTTCGTAAGCGCCGTCAGCCTGCGCAACCTTGGCGGGATCCACAGTGGTCTGATAGGCAACGGTGAAATCTGCCGCTTGAGCAAGCAGCGCTGAACCGGCAAGCGACAAGGCTGCCAATAGGCGAAATGGGTTGAGCAGCTTCATGGGTGACGCTCCGATAATGGCAAACCAGCAGGAATGCGAACGAGCGTAAATGATCTAAGAAAGGCTAAATAAATAACATTTTGGAATTTGCTTAGTGGGAATTGAAACGTTGCGAGAGGTGGACTTCGTCATCGACAGATCAATGGCTATCGAGAAGCGGATGGATTCATCCAAACGTCACATTTTGTAAATACGATCTCGACGCGCGCCTACTGGATGCACCGCATGCGGCCTTGGGACGGGTAGGCGTAGCAGACGGGCCACGCCCGAAAAAATCGCCTGAAGGGGCAGGTCTGACTTGTTACTGAAATATTGGCTGGCGCTAGCAGAAGATAGACGAACAGCAAGGTGACAATTGCAATATTTGCGACTACCAACGCTAAATTCCAGTCTTTTCATGGGCTTAGAGAGGCAAATCTCACCCTGTTTCGCAGGCAGACCGTGACTTGCTGGTCAAGTTCCTGAGGCGGGGGACAGCAAAACCAAACGATCTGACGAATGGCACTGAAATATTTTTTGGGAATTAGGGAATAGGGCCGATACACTCCGCAACGGACGGCTGAAACGGCTTGTGACATATAACTGCTTGGCATAAAAGCAGGTCCAACAAGTCTTTTTAGGTTTAAAGGATTTACCTTACCTTGCAGCCAGCTGTTACGCGGTCTAGTCAATTAGTCTTGGGGCCATTGACTCGCCGAGTCAGGTCCGGCGCTAATCGCGCATCCTCGGTTTTGAGCCTTAGGCTCTAGCCCGGGAACTACAAAAATTAGATTCATGAGGAGCGATACACAATGAAGAAGTCCACCCTGGCCTTGGCCGTATACGCAGGTGTCTTGGCCACTCAGGCTGGTGCAGCTGGTTTCCTGGATGACAGCAAAGCGACACTCAGTTCTCGTACTCTGTATTTCGAACAAGATCCTCGCGAAAACCCGGCTACCGGTAAAGCCCAGGATCAGCGTCAGACCGCCCAGGGGTTCCTGTTCAACTTCATCTCGGGGTACACCCCGGGCACCGTGGGCTTCGGTCTTGACGTTCAAGGCATGTACGGCATCAACCTGGGCGGTGGTATCGACAATCGCAACCCTAACGGCAGTACGGCAAACACCGTTTCGCCTACCACCTCCGACGGTACGCCAGTCGCTGACTGGGCCCGCGCTGGTGCCAACGCCAAGGTCAAGATTTCAAAGACCGAGCTTAAAATCGGTAACGCTCTGCAGCCAAACCTGCCAATCCTCGTCTCGAACGATGGCCGTCTGCTGCCGCAAACATTTGAAGGTGGCATCGTCACTTCCAAAGAACTGGACGGCCTGACCCTGACCGCCGGTAAACTGACCCAAGCAGCAGGCCGTGCCTCCAGCAACTACGCTGATATGTCCCTGGCCGGTGGTTATAAAGGCTCCAACAACTTCCAGTTTGCTGGCGGCGACTACAAAGTCACCAAAGACCTGACCGTCCAGTATTACTACGCCAACCTGGAAGACTACTATAAGCAGCACTTCCTGGGCCTGGTTCACATTCTGCCGATCGCGGAAGACCAGTCGTTCAAAACCGACCTGCGTTATTTCCACAGCACCTCTGATGGCAAGAACGGCCATCAGGAAGTGAACAACGGTTACCGCTTCGCCAACGGCTACAGTAAAGATGGCCAGGGCGAAGTTGATAACGACACCTGGACTGCCATGTTCACCTACACCCTGGGTGGCAACGCATTCCTGTTGGGTTACCAGTCGGTAAGTGACGACGGCGGTATGCCAGTCATGAGCAACGGCAACGTTACCCGCAACAACGCCTCCAATGGTCGTAACGAAGGCGAGGGCGGTAACAGCGTTTACCTGTTCACCGACAGTATGATCACCAACTTCACCCGTGCTGGTGAGAAGACTCGCTTCGGCCAGTACTCTTACGACTTCGCACGCTTGGGCGTCCCTGGTCTGAAGGCTGCCGTTGCTTACCTGAAAGGCGATCAGATCCGTCTGCAGAACGCGGCCTTGGGTCGTGGCTCGGAGTGGGAACGCGACATGCGTATCGACTACGTGTTTCAGGACGGTTTCATGAAGGGCTTCGGTGTGACTCTGCGTCGCGCCAACCTGCGCTCTGACTCCGATCTGTACGCTAGCCAGCAAGATACCGACCAGACTCGTCTGGTCCTCAACTACACCTACGCCTTCAAATAAGCGTGATGTGTTGAAAAGAGCCCCGCTTCGGCGGGGCTTTTTTATGCCTTAAACAACGTAATTCAGCACCAATCGTTCCTTTTGTTTTCAGATGCCCAGATGCACAGTAAACCGATGACTCACCACCAAGGAGCACGACTGTATGGGCCTTAAACTCGGCGACATCGCCCCCGACTTCGAGCAGGATTCCAGCGAGGGACCTATCAGGTTTCACGAGTGGCTGGATGGCAAATGGGGTGTCTTGTTCTCGCACCCTGCGGATTTCACCCCGGTGTGCACCACTGAGCTGGGCTTCACCGCAAAGCTCAAGGACGAATTCGACAAGCGCAACGTCAAGGCAATTGCCCTGTCCGTAGACTCGGCCGAGTCCCACACCAAGTGGATCGGCGACATCAACTCGACACAAAACACCCTCGTCAACTTCCCGATCCTGGCGGATGAAGATCGCAAGGTCTCAGAGCTCTACGACCTCATCCACCCTAATGCCAGCGAGACGCTGACTGTGCGTTCGCTGTTCGTGATTGACCCGAACAAAAAGGTGCGTCTGACCATCACCTATCCGGCCAGCACGGGCCGTAACTTCCACGAAATTCTGCGGGTGATCGATTCGTTGCAGCTGACCGACAACTATAAGGTCGCAACGCCAGCAAACTGGAAGGACGGTGAAGACGTGGTAATCGTGCCGTCGATAAAAGACGAAGCAGAGATCAAGGAACGCTTTCCTAAAGGCTATACCGCCGTCACGCCGTATCTGCGCCTGACCCCTCAACCGAATCGCTGATACTCGCGCTTTGCGCATCGCATGAGGGCCGATTTGTCGGCCCTTTTTTTTGAGCTGCTCTGTTCGATTATCCGCGTATATCCGAAGCGTCTGAACGGCCCGCCACCTGTAGGAGCGCGCTTGCCCGCGATAGCGGTCCACCCGTGACATCAAACTTCCTGACACGATGCCTTCGCGGGCAAGCGCGCTCCTACAGAAAAGCTACCCCTACCTTTTCATATATTCTATTTGGTGCTAAACAAATGAATAAATATGATTTTAGAGAATAAACATCCCCTGTTATGTTCTCTCAGTCCTGGCGAGATCGCCGGCAATGAATCCCGTCTCACCTTACTGGTCCGCCATCGGACGAGCAGGTGCCACCTGTTAGCTACAAGCAAAGGAGCGTGCCATGCGCACCGTTATTTTGCGTCGAGGCCTGGTCGCTCTGTTTGCTGCGGCAGTCTCCTTCGGCGTACTCAATCAGGCCCAGGCCGATACGTTGCGCATCGGTTATCAGAAGTACGGCACGCTGGTGTTACTCAAGGCCAAAGGGTCGCTTGAGAAAAAACTCGCTGATCAGGGCGTGCAAGTTCAGTGGACTGAATTTCCGGGCGGCCCGCAGTTGCTCGAAGGCCTGAACGTGGGCTCGATCGACTTCGGCGTGACCGGTGAAACCCCGCCCGTATTTGCTCAGGCCGCTGGCGCAGATCTGCTGTATGTAGCCTCCGAGCCGCCGGCGCCGACCAGTGAAGCGATTCTGGTGCCCAAGGATTCGCCGCTCACCTCCGTCAAAGATCTCAAAGGCAAGAAGGTCGTCCTCAACAAAGGCTCCAACGTTCACTACCTGCTGGTGCGCGCATTGGAAGACGCCGGCCTTAAATACACCGACATCCAGACCGTATTCCTGCCGCCCGCCGATGCCCGTGCAGCGTTTGAACGCGGCAGCGTCGATGCCTGGGTGATTTGGGACCCTTACCAGGCCGCCGCCGAGCAGCAATTGCAGGCGCGAACCCTGCGAGACGGTAAAGGCATCGTCGACAACAACCAGTTTTACCTCGCCACCAAGCCTTATGCGCAGCAGCATCCCAAGGTCATCCAGACCCTGGTTGAAGAAGTGCGCGCTGTCGGCGAATGGTCCAAAGCCAACCCGGAGGAGGTGACCAAACAGGTCGCGCCCCTGCTTGGCCTCTCGGAAGACATCACGCGTACTTCGGTAAAGCGTCAGGGCTACGGCGCTTTGTTTATCACCCCCGAGACGGTCGCCGCACAGCAGAAAATCGCTGACACGTTTTACCAGCTCAAGCTGATCCCTAAACCGTTGCGCATCGCTGATGTGATCTGGACGCCACCTGCTGCTGTTGCGAAAGCGCAGTAAGCCCGGCATTGGAAGGAGACAACTCCATGAGCGTAGAAACAATCACCCACAGACTGGCGCCCTGGCTGCTACCGGTCCTGTTGTTGGCGATATGGCAACTGGCAGTCAGCGCTGGCTGGCTCTCGACCCGCATTCTGCCCGCCCCGAGCGCTGTGATTGAAGCCGGCGTGTCGCTGGTGCGCAGCGGTGAAATCTGGACCCACCTGGCAATCAGTGGCTGGCGCGCAGGGATCGGTTTTGCCATCGGCGGTGGGATCGGCTTGGCTCTGGGCTTTATCACCGGGCTGTCGAAATGGGGCGAACGCCTGCTCGACAGCTCCGTGCAGATGATCCGTAACGTGCCCCATCTGGCGCTGATTCCGCTGGTCATCCTGTGGTTCGGCATCGACGAAACCGCCAAGGTGTTTCTCGTCGCGCTGGGCACGCTGTTTCCGATTTACCTGAACACGTATCACGGTATTCGCAACATCGATCCGGCGCTGGTGGAAATGTCCCGCAGCTATGGCTTGAGCGGCTTCGGGTTGTTCTGGCATGTGATCCTGCCAGGTGCGATGCCTTCGATTCTGGTGGGCGTGCGCTTTGCGCTGGGGTTCATGTGGCTGACGCTGATCGTCGCAGAAACCATCTCGGCCAGCTCCGGTATCGGCTATCTGGCGATGAACGCCCGGGAGTTTCTGCAGACCGACGTCGTGGTGCTGGCGATCGTGCTCTATGCCGTTCTCGGCAAACTGGCAGACCTCGCGGCGCGCGGTCTGGAACGGGTCTGCCTGCGGTGGCACCCGGCGTATCAAGTGGCAAAAGGTGGCGCCCAATGAGCAATCTCCAACAACCGGCAAACCTGTTGCGCGGGATTCCCTTGCAGGTTCGCAAACTGAAAAAAACCTTTGGCTCGCGGGAGGTGTTGAAAGACATCGATCTGCACATCCCGGCCGGCCAATTCGTGGCGGTCGTGGGCCGAAGCGGCTGCGGCAAGAGCACCTTGCTGCGCCTGCTGGCAGGGCTTGATCTGCCGTCGAGTGGTCAGCTGCTGGCAGGCAACGGGGCGTTGGCTGATGCGCGGGAGGACACGCGCCTGATGTTTCAGGAAGCGCGTCTGCTGCCCTGGAAAAAGATCATCGATAACGTCGGGTTGGGGCTCAGCGGCGACTGGCGCGGCAAAGCGCTTGAAGCGCTGGAGGCGGTAGGTCTGGCCGAGCGCGCCAATGAGTGGCCGGCGGCGCTGTCGGGTGGACAGAAGCAGCGTGTGGCGCTGGCCCGCGCGCTCATTCATCAGCCGCGCCTGTTGTTGCTCGACGAACCCCTCGGTGCGCTGGACGCTCTGACCCGAATTGAAATGCAGCAACTGATCGAAAATCTGTGGCGCAAGCACGGTTTCACCGTGTTGCTGGTGACCCACGACGTCAGTGAAGCCGTGGCCATTGCCGACCGGGTTTTGCTGATTGAAGAGGGACGCATCGGCCTTGATCTGCAGGTTGATCTGGCCCGTCCAAGGGCGCGTGGCTCCTATCAGCTCGCTGCGCTGGAAACCGAAGTGCTCAACCGCGTGTTGTCCCTGCCAGGCAACCCCCCCGAACCCGAACCGACTTCACCGCTGCCCACGCAATTGCGATGGGCCAACTAACTCCGCAGGGCAATTTTGCTCCCGGACTGATCTTTCAAAGGAAGCCTTACCATGACTATCAAAGCGATCAACGTGCGTAACCAGTTCAAAGGCACCATCAAGGAAATCGTTACGGGCGACGTACTGTCCG
The DNA here is from genome assembly GCF_030208975.1 of Pseudomonas sp. ME-P-057. Lineage (NCBI taxonomy): Bacteria > Pseudomonadati > Pseudomonadota > Gammaproteobacteria > Pseudomonadales > Pseudomonadaceae > Pseudomonas > Pseudomonas sp. ME-P-057. The sequence continues at coordinate 174,009 of NZ_JARVSX010000018.1, read as the reverse complement.
AAATCGACGTGCAGACCGCCTCGGGCGTTGTCACCTCCGTGATCACCACCCGCTCCGTCAAAGAGCTGGAACTGGTGGTCGGCAGCGAAGTGATCGCGTTCGTGAAATCCACCGAGGTGTCGATCGCCAAGTTGTGATCGGTCCTGAATGGCAAGCGCCCCCTGTACAGGAGCGCGCTTGCCCGCGAATGCAGAATGTCAGCCACTAATCATTTGGCTGACCCACCGCAATCGCGGGCAAGCGCGCTCCTACATTTTGGTCTCCGTCCAGACCTCAGCTCCGCGTCGCCTTCAGGGCTCTGCTGGTCGGAACCTGAATCAGGGCGTCCGCAAAACTGATCCTGGTGGAGCCCGAAATGTTCAACCTGTAGGAGCCGGCTTGCTGGCGAACGCGGTGTGTCAATCGCCATCGACATCTCTGACCCGCTGCCTTCGCCAGCAAGCCGGCTCCTACGGACCCAGATCAGCCGCAGCATTTGGATGACACAGATCCATTGTAGGAGCGCGCTTGCCCGCGAATGCAGTGTGTCAGCCACTGAACATGTGGCTGACACACCGCAATCGCGGGCAAGCGCGCTCCTACATTTTGAGCTCCGTCCAGACCTCAGCTCCGCGTCGCCTTCAGGGCTCTGCTGGTCGGAACCTGAATCAGGGCGTCCGCAAAACTGATCCTGGTGGAGCCCGAAATGTTCAACCTGTGGGAGCCGGCTTGCTGGCGAACGCGGTGTGTCAATCGCCATCGACATCTCTGACCCGCTGCCTTCGCCAGCAAGCCGGCTCCTACGGACCCAGATCAGCCGCAGCATTTGGATGACACAGATCCATTGGAGGAGCGCGCTTGCCCGCGAATGTAGCGTGTCAGCCACTGACCATATGGCTGACCCACTGCAATCGCGGGCAAGCGCGCTCCTACATTTTGATCTCCGTCCAGACCTCAGTTCCGCGTCGCCTTCAAAATTGACCAGATCGAGGCCTGAATACGGGGCGTCTACAAAAACTGATCCTGGTGGAGCCCGAAATGTTCAACCTGTAGGAGCCGGCTTGCTGGCGAACGCGGTGTGTCAGTCGCCATCGATATCTCTGACCCGCTGCCTTCGCCAGCAAGCCGGCTCCTACGGACCCAGATCAGTCGCAGCATTTTTGGATGACACGGTTCCATTGTAGGAGCGCGCTTGCCCGCGAATGCAGGGTGTCAGCCACTGACCATTTGGCTGACCCACCGCAATCGCGGGCAAGCGCTCCTGCATTTGATCTACGTCCAGACCGCTCCACGGTTTATGGAGCGTGGATGTGACTGGCTATGGCTGCTGCGTGCGCTTGGGCAGATAGGGCGGCAGGTACAAGCCCAGGTAGGCATCGAACACGCGCATGCCTTCTTCGGCCATGCGCTCGGTGATTTCATCATGCAGCTGTACCGAGCGGGCGTAGACCCGGTCGGCCAGTTCGATGGCCAGGGCGAAGACGTCGACGTCGTCCGGCAGGGTGGGCAATTGGAAGTGTCGGGCGAACAGCGCATGCAGCAGCTTCCCCAACTCAATGTCATGTTGGCGATCGGCCTGAGTCACTTCAGTCAGCCCGTGTTGGGCGAGGATCAATTGCTGGGCAGCAACGTCTTCCCTGTAGATCGCCAGCATGCGGGCTTCGACCAGCATGGACAGATCAGGCCATCTGTTGAGACGTTCATGATCAATGGGCTGCTGCAGGCTCTCGCGAAAGGCTTCATGGACGTCGGCAGTAAGCGCTTCAAGCAACGCCGGCACGCTGGCAAAAAAGTGATAAACCGAAGAGGGCGGAATGCCCGCGCGTTCGGCAACGCTGTAGATAGAAAGGCTGGCCACGCCGTCCGCAGCCAGGAGCGCGCGCGCGGCATCAAGGATCGAATCGATGCGTGCCTGGCTGCGTGCGCGTGGTTTACGAGGAGGGGCGAGGCGGGTCATCGGTGCTCTCTTGATCGGGGCCGCGAGCATTCTACAGTGACAGCCGACACATTGCCTTCGCGAGCAAGCTCACTCCCACCAAGGTAGCGGCGGGCTCGATGGCCAGGGACTGCGCCACTTCCGATGATCCCGCCGCGCTCTGCGGCTCGACAGCCTCTGCGATTCGTCAGCCCTTCAAACGAAAACGCCACCGGTTCTTCCGAAGCGGTGGCGTTTTTCATAGCTCTGACAACTAGGTCAGGCAGGCATCAAACCGTGTGCAGATACCAGTTGTACTCAAGGTCGGAGATGGAGTGCTCGAACTCTTCCAGCTCACTTTCCTTGCACGCAACGAAGATATCGATGTACTTGGGATCGATGTACTTGGCCATGACTTCGCTGTCGTCCAACTCGCGCAGGGCATCGCGCAGGTTGTTCGGCAGGCTCTGCTCGTTCTGCTCGTAGGAGTTGCCTTCCACGGGCGGGCCGGGCTCGATCTTGTTGGTCAAGCCGTGGTGAATGCCCGCCAATACCGATGCCATCAACAAGTACGGGTTGGCATCTGCGCCGGCAACCCGATGCTCGATACGCACCGAATCTGCTGTTCCAGTCGGAACCCGCACGGCAACAGTCCGGTTATCCAGACCCCAGCACGGAGAGTTCGGAACATAGAACTGGGCACCAAACCTGCGATACGAATTGACGTTCGGGCAAAGGAACGCCATCTGCGCGGGTAGGGTCTCGAGCACACCGCCGATCGCATGACGTAATGCGGCGTTCTGCTCGGGATCCTCGCTGGTGAAGATATTTTTGCCATCGCGATCAAGGATCGAAATGTGAACATGCAGACCGTTGCCCGCCTGGCCCGGATAAGGCTTTGCCATGAAGGTGGTGTCCATCTCATGGTCGTAGGCGATATTTTTGATCAGGCGCTTGAGCAGCACTGCGTAATCGCAGGCTTTGAGCGCATCGGCAGTATGGTGTAGGTTGACTTCGAACTGCGCCGGAGCGCTTTCTTTAACAATCGCGTCAGCCGGGATGCCTTGTTCTTTGGCGCCTTCCAGAATGTCCTGAAGGCAGTCGACGTACTCGTCCAGATCGTCGATCAGGTAGACCTGAGTCGAGTGCGGGCGTTTGCCGGAGATGGGCGAGCGTGGAGGCTGCGGACGACCGTTCACGTTTTCCTGATCGATCAGGTAAAACTCGAGTTCGAATGCAGCGCAGATGGTCAGACCCATCTCGTCGAACTTGCTGACAACCTGACGCAGCACTTCACGAGGATCGGCGAAGAAGGGCGTGCCTTCCAGCTCGTGCATGGTCATCAAAAGTTGTGCGGTAGGACGCTTCTGCCAGGGCTCATTGCAGAGAGTGTCGGGGATCGGATAACAGATTCGGTCAGCATCGCCGATGTCCAGACCCAGGCCGGTGCTTTCCACCGTCGAGCCGTTGATATCCAGTGCGAATAGAGAAGCTGGGAGGTTGATGCCTTTCTCGTAAACCTTATGAAGGCTGGTGCGTTCGATGCGCTTGCCGCGCACCACTCCATTCATATCTGCAATCAGAAGGTCAACGTATAGAACCTCAGGATGTTCCTTAAGGAACGCGTTCGCTTCGTTGAGCTGAACGGCACGCGGGGGTACCGACATGATGCAACACCTTTGTTGTTGAAAATATCAATCATCGAGCATTACGGGTTTCAGTCAATCCGAAAGGCCAGACGAAGTCAAGGAGCCATGATTTGCCCTAAAAGGGCGCCAAAGAGCCATTTTTGCCGCACTTTAGGGCAAATGTTGTGCGCTGGAACACTCGCAAACTGCGGGCTTGAGCAGGGCGTGTTTTATTTTTTACGGGCGTGTTGTGGAAAAAAATGAACAACGCTAAGCTCGATTGCAACCCATAACAGCAATAATACCGGGGGTCTCATGTTTCGCCTTCCGCTGATCGGCTTCACCGCCTGCACTCAGCACATCGGGCTCCCGCGCTCCACGTCCAAGCCTTTCACTGTTGCGGCCCAGCTCGGGCGCCGGATGCTGTTCATGTTCCTGCGCAACATCCCGTCACCTTACTCTTTAACCGCGCAGCGGTTCCAGCAGGCGCGCCTCTTGCTTCGGCCGTTATTCGGCTGTCCAGAATTTTTACCGCATGCGAAGTGGCACCTGATGCGTGACCGCGACTATCTTTCAGTCTTCCGGGCAATTGGCAATGCCGGGCCGAGGCCTGCAACACCCTGATGCCAGCGTTTCAAAGAACGCCTGACCGCCATGACGGCGACCAGGAATCAAAACCCTGAGGTATTTATGAGTACCAACCTCGACCAGCTCACCGATTGGTTGAAAGAACACAGGATTACCGAAGTCGAATGCATGATCGCCGACCTCACCGGCATCACGCGGGGCAAGATCTCACCGACCAACAAGTTCATTGCTGAAAAGGGCATGCGCTTACCGGAAAGCGTACTGCTCCAGACCGTGACCGGCGATTACGTCGAAGACGACATCTACTACGAATTGCTGGACCCTGCAGACATCGACATGTTCTGCCGCCCAGACCAGAGCGCGGTGTTTCTGGTGCCCTGGGCCATCGAGCCGACCGCGCAGGTGATTCACGACACCTACGACAAGCAAGGCAATCCTATCGAGCTGTCGCCGCGCAACGTCCTCAAGAAAGTGCTCAAGCTCTACGCCGATCAAGGCTGGCAGCCTATCGTAGCGCCGGAGATGGAGTTCTACCTGACCAAGCGCAGCGACGACCCCGACTATCCGTTGCAGCCGCCAGTAGGCCGCTCCGGTCGCCCGGAAACCGGGCGTCAGTCTTTCTCCATTGAAGCCGCCAACGAATTCGACCCGTTGTTCGAAGACGTCTATGACTGGTGCGAGCTGCAGAACCTGGACCTCGACACGCTGATTCACGAGGACGGCACTGCGCAGATGGAGATCAACTTCCGTCACGGCGACGCGCTGTCGCTGGCGGATCAGATTCTGGTGTTCAAACGCACCATGCGCGAAGCCGCGCTCAAGCACGATGTGGCCGCGACCTTCATGGCCAAGCCCATGACCGGCGAGCCCGGCAGCGCAATGCACCTGCACCAGAGCATCATCGACATCGAGACCGGCAAGAACATCTTCTCCAACGAAGACGGCACGATGAGCCAGCTGTTCCTGCAGCACATCGGTGGCTTGCAGAAGCTGATTCCCGAGCTGCTGCCGTTGTTTGCCCCCAACGTGAACTCGTTCCGCCGCTTCCTGCCTGATACATCCGCACCGGTCAACGTGGAGTGGGGCGAGGAAAACCGCACCGTTGGCTTGCGCGTGCCGGATGCCGGCCCGCAGAACCGTCGCGTGGAAAACCGCCTGCCCGGCGCCGATGCCAACCCTTACCTGGCCATTGCCGCCAGCCTGTTGTGCGGCTTCATCGGCATGGTCGAAGGTTTGAACCCCAGTGCTCCCGTGGTCGGCCGTGGTTACGAGCGACGCAACCTGCGCTTGCCGTTGACCATCGAAGACGCGCTCGAGCGCATGGAAAACAGCAAGACGGTCGAAAAGTACCTCGGCAAGAAATTCATCACCGGCTACGTCGCGGTCAAGCGCGCCGAGCACGAAAACTTCAAGCGTGTGATCAGTTCGTGGGAGCGGGAATTCCTGCTATTTGCCGTCTGACTCCCGGGGCACCGTCAGAGCCGAGCGAATTCCAAGCGGATCGACGGCGCCCCACACGCGATATTTCTATGGAGTGATTCATGAGTTCCAACAACCCGCAAACCCTCGAATGGCAAGCGCTCAGCAGTGATCATCACCTGGCGCCGTTCAGCGATTTCAAACAGCTCAAAGAAAAAGGCCCGCGCATCATCACCAAGGCCAAGGGCGTTTATCTCTGGGACAGCGAAGGCAACAAGATCCTCGACGGTATGGCCGGCTTGTGGTGTGTCGCCATCGGCTATGGCCGTGAAGAGCTGGCGGACGCTGCCAGCAAGCAGATGCGTGAATTGCCCTATTACAACCTGTTCTTCCAGACCGCTCACCCGCCGGCACTTCAGTTGGCCAAAGCCATTTCCGACATCGCCCCGGAAGGCATGAACCACGTGTTCTTTACCGGTTCAGGCTCCGAAGGCAACGACACGGTGCTGCGTCTGGTTCGTCACTACTGGGCGATCAAGGGACAACCGAGCAAGAAAGTCATCATCAGTCGCGTTAACGGTTACCACGGCTCAACCGTCGCTGGCGCGAGCCTGGGCGGCATGACCTACATGCACGAGCAAGGCGACTTGCCCATTCCCGGCATCGTCCACATTCCGCAGCCTTACTGGTTCGGTGAAGGCGGGGACATGACCCCCGACGAGTTTGGCGTGTGGGCAGCCGAGCAACTGGAGAAGAAGATTCTCGAACTGGGCGTCGAAAACGTGGGCGCGTTCATCGCCGAGCCGATTCAAGGCGCGGGTGGCGTGATCGTTCCGCCTGACACTTACTGGCCGAAGATCAAGGACATCCTCGCCAGGTACGGCATCCTTTTCGTCGCCGATGAAGTGATCTGTGGTTTTGGTCGTACCGGCGAGTGGTTTGGCAGCGATTTCTACGACCTCAAGCCGGACCTGATGACCATTGCCAAGGGCCTGACCTCGGGCTATATCCCCATGGGCGGCGTCATCGTGCGCGACGAAGTGGTCAAGGTGCTGAACGAAGGCGGCGATTTCAACCACGGCTTTACCTACTCCGGCCACCCGGTGGCGGCAGCGGTTGGGCTGGAAAACATCCGCATCCTGAGTGAAGAAAAGATCGTCGAGCGGGTGAAATCCGAAACGGCACCCTATTTGCAAAAGCGTCTGCGCGAGCTGAGCGATCACCCGCTGGTGGGTGAAGTGCGGGGCGTCGGCATGCTGGGCGCGATCGAACTGGTGAAGGACAAGACCACTCGTGAACGCTATGCCGGCCGAGGCGCAGGCATGATTTGCCGCACTTTCTGCTTCAATAACGGCCTGATCATGCGGGCCGTGGGCGATACCATGATTATCTCGCCGCCGCTGGTGATCACGTTCGCCGAGATCGACGAGTTGGTCGAAAAAGCACGCAAGTGCCTTGATCTGACGCTTGAGGCATTGCAAGGCTGAATTTTTATCGGGAAATTGCCAGACTGTCCGCCGTCTTGACGCCGCTTACGTAAAAACACTGGAGCCGTACGAATGAAGAAATTTGGCAAAACCCTTCTGGCCTTGTCCCTCATGGGTGCAGCGGCCGCCGCCGCACATGCCGATGACAAGGTTCTGCACGTCTATAACTGGTCCGATTACATCGCACCGAACACCATCGCCGACTTCGAGAAAGAGTCGGGCATCAAAGTGGTGTACGACGTGTTCGACAGCAACGAGACTCTCGAAGCGAAGTTGCTGGCGGGTAAATCGGGTTACGACATCGTCGTTCCGTCGAACAACTTCCTGGCCAAGCAGATCAAGGCCGGCGTGTACCAGGAACTGGACAAGTCCAAACTGCCAAATTACAAAAACCTCGATCCTGCTCTGTTGAAAGCCGTGTCCATCAGCGACCCGGAGAACAAGCACGCCTTCCCGTACATGTGGGGCTCGATCGGCATCGGCTTCAACGCCGAAAAGGTCAAAGCTGCACTCGGCGCTGACGCACCGGTGAACTCCTGGGACCTGCTTTTCAAGCCTGAAAACGCTGCCAAGCTGAAAGGCTGCGGTATCAGCTTCCTCGACTCGCCCACCGAAATGCTGCCGGTGGCGCTGCATTATCTGGGGCTGCCAACCGATACTCAGAAGAAGGAAGACATTCAGAAGGCCGAGGATCTGTTCAAGAAGATCCGTCCTTCGATCACCTACTTCCACTCGTCCAAGTACATCTCGGACCTGGCCAACGGCAACGTCTGCGTAGCCGTGGGCTATTCGGGTGACATCTACCAGGCCAAGGCACGCGCCGAAGAGGCGGGCGGCAAGGTCAAAGTCAGCTACAACATTCCGAAAGAAGGTGCAGGCAGCTTCTACGACATGGTCGCCATCCCGAAAGATGCTGAAAACGTCGAAGGCGCCTACAAGTTCATGAACTTTATCCTGCAACCCAAGGTAATGGCCGAGATCACCAACTCCGTTCACTTCCCGAACGGCAACAAGGCTGCGACCGAGTTCGTCGACAAGGACATCACGTCTGACCCGGGCGTGTACCCGCCGGCAGACGTCCTGGCCAAGCTGTACGCGATCGCCGATTTGCCTGCGGCCACTCAGCGCTTGATGACCCGCAGCTGGACCAACATCAAGTCGGGTAAATAAGCCTGACCGGGTGGGGCGCATGCCCCGCCCAAACTGTAGGAGTGAGCTTGCTCGCGAATGCGTTCTGCCTGAGCCGGATGCAGGACTGACACACCGCGTTCACGAGCAAGCTCACTCCCACACACCCGCGTCACAAAAAGTTTTTTTGCGAGAAGGGTTTATCGAAGGTAAGTTGCGCGCCGGATGGGTCACAGGCAGTCGTTACTGTCATCGGTACGGGCAATAGGCCCACCTACTAAAAAAGGACAGCACACGTGTCTATTTCTTTATTTTCGAAAGGCTTGCTGCTCGGCGCCGGCCTCATGGTCGCTGCCGGTGCCTACGCGGATTCCACTGTCCGCATTTATAACTGGTCCGATTACATCGGCACCACGACGCTGGACGACTTCACTTCCACCACCGGGATCAAGACCAAGTACGACGTCTTCGACTCCAACGAAACCCTGGAAGGCAAGCTGCTCGCGGGCCACACCGGGTATGACGTGGTCGTGCCGTCCAACCACTTCCTCGGCAAGCAGATCAAGGCCGGCGCTTTCCAGAAGCTCGACAAAAAGCAGCTGCCTAACTACTCCAACCTTGACCCTGAACTGCTCAAACGCCTCGAAAAGAACGACCCGGGCAACCAGTACGCAGTGCCGTACCTGTGGGGCACCAACGGCATCGGCTACAACGTCGACAAGATCAAGGAAGTGCTGGGCGTCGACACCATCGACTCGTGGGCCACGCTGTTCGAGCCGGAGAACATCAAGAAGCTGCAAAAATGTGGCGTCGCGTTCCTGGACTCGGCTGACGAGATGATGCCGGCGGTCCTGAACTACATGGGGCTTAACCCCAACAGCACCGACGAAAAAGACTACAAAGCCGCTGAAGCCAAGCTGCTGAAAGTCCGCCCATACGTGACCTATTTCAACTCGTCCAAGTACATCACTGACCTGGCCAATGGCGACATCTGTATCGCTGCCGGTTTCTCCGGCGACGTATTCCAGGCCAAGGCCCGTGCCGCAGAGGCCGGTAAAGGCGTCAACATCGCCTACGCCATTCCGAAAGAAGGCGGCAATCTGTGGTTCGACATGCTCGCCATCCCTGCGGATGCGCCGGACGTGAAGGCCGCTCATGCGTTCATCAATTACATCCTCAAGCCCGACGTCATCGCCAAGGTCAGTGATCAGGTGGGTTATGCCAACCCGAACCCGGCTTCAGGCGCGCTGATGGACCAGGAAATTCGCAACGATGAGGCGGTGTACCCCTCAAAAGAGGTGCAGGCACGTTTGTACGTCAACTCCGAACTGCCGCCCAAGATCCAGCGCGTGATGACGCGCAGCTGGACGAAGATCAAATCCGGTAAATAAAGACCTTGGCGCCCGGCCGCATTGGCCGGGCGCAAAAACAGTTGGGAGTTTCACCCATGGCAGTTGCCTCCGGCGCCTACAAGAAAGCCCTTGAGGGCGGTCAGCAACCCAAACAGGTGCTGGTCAAGATCGATCGGGTCACGAAGAAGTTCGATGAGACGATTGCTGTGGACGATGTGTCTCTGCAGATCAACAAAGGCGAGATTTTCGCCCTGCTCGGCGGTTCCGGCTCGGGGAAATCCACCCTGCTGCGGATGCTCGCCGGCTTTGAGCGCCCGACCGAAGGGCGCATTTTCCTCGACGGCGTCGACATTACGGACATGCCGCCGTACGAACGACCGATCAACATGATGTTCCAGTCCTACGCGCTGTTTCCGCACATGACCGTGGCGCAGAACATCGCGTTCGGTTTGCAGCAGGACAAGCTGCCCAAGGCGGAGATTGAGGCGCGGGTTGCCGAGATGCTCAAACTGGTGCAAATGACCCAGTACGCCAAGCGCAAGCCGCATCAGTTGTCGGGCGGTCAGCGTCAGCGTGTAGCACTGGCGCGTTCCCTGGCGAAAAAACCAAAACTGCTGCTGCTCGACGAACCCATGGGCGCACTGGATAAGAAGCTGCGCTCGCAAATGCAATTGGAGCTGGTGGAAATCATCGAGCGCGTGGGCGTGACCTGCGTGATGGTGACCCACGACCAGGAAGAGGCCATGACCATGGCCCAGCGCATTGCGATCATGCACCTGGGGTGGATCGCGCAGATCGGCAGTCCTATCGATATCTACGAGACGCCGACCAGTCGGTTGGTCTGTGAATTCATCGGCAACGTCAACCTGTTCGAAGGCGAAGTCATTGAAGACATGGAAGGCCATGCGCTGATCAGCAGCCCCGAGCTGGAACGCAAAATCTACGTCGGCCACGGCGTGACCACGTCGGTGGAAGACAAGCGGATCACCTACGCGCTGCGTCCTGAAAAGCTGTTGGTGACCACTGAACAGCCATCGTTCGAACACAACTGGTCGCGCGGCAAGGTTCACGACATCGCTTATCTGGGCGGTCACTCGGTGTTCTATGTTCAGCTGCCATCGGGCAAGCTGGTGCAGTCCTTCGTTGCCAACGCCGAGCGCCAGGGCACGCGGCCCACTTGGGACGACGAAGTCTTCGTCTGGTGGGAAGACGACAGCGGTGTGGTACTGCGCTCATGAAAATCCGAAAAATCAAACGGGCTTTCAACCGAATAAAACCCACCGGGCGTCAGGCCGTGATTGGCGTGCCGTTCCTGTGGCTGTTTCTGTTTTTTGCGCTGCCGTTTCTGATCGTCATCAAGATCAGCTTCGCTGAGGCCGATGTGGCCATTCCGCCGTACACCGAGATTTTCACGTACGTCGAGCAGAAGCTGGACATCGTGCTCAACTTCGCCAACTACGCGCTGCTGACCAGTGATGATTTGTACATCTCGGCGTATTTGGGCTCGTTGAAGATGGCGTTCATCAGCACGCTGTTGTGCCTGTTGATCGGCTATCCGATGGCCTACGGCATTTCCATTGCCCGTAAAGAAATGCAGACCGTGCTGTTGCTGCTGATCATGATGCCGACCTGGACCGCGATTCTGATTCGGGTCTACGCGTGGATGGGCATCCTCAGCAATAACGGACTGCTCAATGCGTTCCTGATGTGGCTGGGGGTGATCAGCGAGCCGTTGCAGATACTCAACACCAACCTGGCGGTGTACATCGGTGTGGTTTATTCGTACTTGCCGTTCATGATCCTGCCGCTGTACGCCAACCTGGTGAAGCACGATCAAAGCTTGCTTGAGGCGGCGTCCGACCTGGGTTCGAGCACCTTCAACAGCTTCTGGAAGATCACTGTTCCGCTGTCCAAGAACGGCATCATCGCCGGCTGCATGCTGGTGTTCATTCCAGTGGTGGGCGAGTTTGTCATCCCTGAATTGCTGGGCGGTCCCGAGACGCTGATGATCGGTAAAGTGCTGTGGCAGGAATTCTTCAACAACCGTGACTGGCCGGTAGCCTCGTCTCTGGCGGTGGTCATGCTGCTGATCCTCATCGTGCCGATCATTCTGTTCAACCGCAGTCAGGCCAAAGAGCTGGAGGGCAAGGCATGAGAGGCTTCCGATTCTCGAACCTGATGTTGGTACTGGGCCTGATCTTCATCTACGCGCCCATGGTCATTCTGGTGATTTACTCGTTCAATGCCTCCAAGCTGGTGACAGTCTGGGGCGGCTGGTCGGTGAAATGGTACGTCGGCCTGCTCGACAACACCCAGCTGATGAGCGCAGTCATGCGTTCGCTGGAAATCGCGCTGTATACCTCGATAGCGGCGGTAGCGCTGGGCACCATGGCGGCGTTTGTGCTGACACGCATCACCCGCTTCAAGGGCAAGACGTTTTTTGGCGGTCTGGTTACCGCGCCGCTGGTCATGCCTGAGGTCATCACCGGTCTGTCGCTATTGCTGCTGTTCGTGGCGATGGCGCAGTTGATCGGCTGGCCCCAGGAGCGTGGCATCGTCACCATCTGGATCGCCCACACCACCTTTTGTGCGGCCTACGTGGCGGTGGTCGTCTCGGCACGTCTGCGCGAGCTGGACATGTCCATTGAGGAAGCGGCAATGGACCTGGGTGCGCGGCCGTGGAAGGTGTTCTTCCTGATCACCATCCCGATGATCGCGCCGTCGCTGGCAGCGGGCGCGATGATGTCCTTCGCGCTCTCGCTGGACGATTTGGTTCTGGCGAGTTTTGTGTCCGGCCCTGGCTCGACGACGTTGCCGATGGAGGTGTTCTCGGCGGTGCGTCTGGGTGTGAAGCCGGAGATCAATGCGATTGCCAGTCTGATTCTGCTGGCCGTGTCGATCGCTACCTTCCTGGTGTGGTTCTTCAGCCGCCGCGCGGAGAACAACCGCAAGCGCGCCATTCAGTTGGCCATCGAAGAAGCTGCAGCAGACGGCTGGAAACAACCGGACGTCCGCCGCGCGAAGGTGGTCGAGTCGGTTTGATCCCGATCACTGCTCCAGTGAGATGTTCTCACTGGATGCACGCGATGCTGTACTGGAACTCCAGCCAGCCCCACTGAATGCACGCGATGCATTCAGTGGAACTCCAGCCAGCTCCACTGGATGCACAGCGATGCTGTCAGTGGGACCGGCTTCAGCCGGGAAGAGGCCGGTATGTGCGCTACAGATATGCGGCTTAACGTCCGACGCCTTCCCGGCTAAAGCCGGTCCCACAGTTGAGTCCACGTTCACTGCATGATCTCACTGGACGGATGCATTCCTCTGTAGGAGCCGGCTTGCTGGCGAATTGGTCCAGACACCGCAGCGGTCAATGATCAATCCCGTTCGCCAGCAAGCCGGCTCCTACGGGCCCTGATACCTGCCGTTGATGGGCAATCTCTGCTTCGCCGCTAAAGCCGACTCCCGCAGTGCCGTCGGGGTTGTCATGGCACCAGCTCCAACACCTCCTTGCTGTTCCCCTTCACATCCCCTTCGCTGAACCGCTCTGGCGCGTACTCGCCTTTTATGTAGCGCTGCGCCTGATCGGCATAATGCTTGTCGAACAAAACGCCGCTCTGGCCCACAGGATTGATCCCGAGTGCGTGGGCCGGGTCGGCAAAGTCGATGAGGCGGCGCGTTGACGGTCCGTAAGTCACCGGCCACGGCGCAGGCCCCATACTCGCGGAGAGGTTGTTCGGCACCTCATGGGTGCCCGGCGCTGCGAACGGGCCGACATTGAACAGCATGTCCAGCGGCGGTTGTTTGCCCAGCGGGTGCTCATGGGTAAGGGTGTGAGCCTTGCCCCACGTCCATTCATCCGGGTTCTGCCCGTACAACGATTTCAAATGCGAAACCGCTGCGTGCCAGGCAACTTTAACGGTGTTGTCCCGGCTCTCGGGCTCACGCGAATGGCGATTGTTCCACCACGGCGAAGCGGGGTCGGCGGCCAGTCGCGGTAGCGCTGAATCGATAAGCCGAGTCGACAACAGCGTGTTGAACAGCCCGTCGCCCAGTTCGTCGTGGAAGGTCTGATCCGCCAGGTTGAAGAGGAACTGATTGAACAGCGTTGCGCCCACCGAATCCACCGAATAGTCGCCTTCCCACGCTGCCAGTCGTTCGAGCAGGTCGTGCTCCTCCGGCTCGCTCACCACTCGACGTAGCACCGGAATCAGCGGTTCGAGAATTTGCGCCGCGTAGTCAGTCCGGATGCCCAGTTGCAGCGCCTGGCTGTTCTCCAGGTTCCATCTCACCTTGTCGTCGCTCAGTTGGCGATCAAGCTGTCGCCCACGCTCGGGAAGGTTGTAGTAACCCGGAATCTCCATGCCGATAGGCGATACCGGCTGGAAGTTAGCCGAGACAATGTAGCCACGCGCCGGGTTTTCTTCCTGCGGATTGGCGCTGAAGGGATAGAACCCATTCTTGTCGGCCTGCTCCGAACTGCCGTCGAGAATGAAAGCTGGATCCACGCCGGCGGGGCGCTTGGGCAGTTGCGCTGCCGCCCACCAGCCGATATCGCCCTTGGCGTTGGCGTAGACGATATTCAGGCCTGGCGATTGAATCTTCTCCGCGGCACCCCGCATCTTGGCCAGCGTGTCAGCACGGTTGGCCTCGTAAAAGCCCTGCAGGATCGGATTATCCGATTCCAGGAACGACCACCACATTGCGATCGGTGTGTCGCTCGGCTGTTGCGTGCCGTTGGCGCCCATTGCGTCGTTGACGATCGGGCCATGGGGTGACTGGCGCAGAGTAACCACGACAGGCGACTCGCCCTTCACGTCGATCTGTTCAGTGCGGGACGTCATGTCTACCCAGGCGCCGTGATACCAGACCTGATTCGGGTTGTCGGGGTTGGTCTTTTCTGCGACCAGGTCCAGATCGTCGTTCTGGAACATCGTCAGGCTCCAGCCGAAATCCAGGTTGTGGCCGAGCAGCGCGAAGGGGTTCAGTGCCTGGAAGTGCCCATACAGTTCGAAACCCGGCGCTGTGAGTTGGGCTTCGTACCACACCGCTGGCACCGAAAAGCGAATGTGCGGATCACCCGCCAGCAACGGCTTGCCACTCTGGGTGCGACTGCCGGACACCGCCCAGGCATTGCTGCCTTCAAACTGCGGCAGGCCGGCCTTCTCCAGGGCCTGTTGGCTGAGCAGCGCCAAGTCATCGAGGTTTTTCCAGTCGTTGCTCGTCAGCGCGGGCGACTGGCCGAGCGCCCCCTGAGGCTGCCACTCAAGGTCGAAAATTTTGAGGTAATCCGGCCCCAGTTGATTGCGCACATAGGTCATCAACGGCTCGGTACGAAAGGCCGCCGCGAAGCTGTAGGCCAGATAACCGCCGACGCTGAGGGTGTCCTGTGCGGTGAATGGCCGCTCGCGTATGCCCAGCACGTCGAATTCGACTGGCTTCGGGTGCGTTGCCTGAAACTGGTTGATGCCGTCGAGGTACGCCTGAAGCGCTTTCCACGCGGGCGTGTTCTGATCCTGACGAGCCACGTAGGCGTCGGCGTGCTCGCGAATGCGCAAGCTGCGGAAGAGCTTGTCGGTGTTGATCAGTTTCGGGCCAAGCACTTCAGCCAGTTCGCCACGCGCCAGCCTGCGCAGAATTTCCATCTGGAACAGGCGATCCTGCGCGTGAACATAGCCAAGCGCGCGGTACAGATCGTCCTGGTTTGCGGCGCGAATGTGCGGCACGCCGCGCTCGTCGTAACGTACCGTTACGGGAGCCTGCAGCCCTTTCAGGCTCATCTGGCCATCGCGAACCGGCTGCTTGCTGTGGATATACCAGACGCCGGCGCACCCGATGACTACCAGCAGTGCGACGACGACGTAAAGGCTGCGTTTCATCCGGGGGCTCAAATGAGAATCGGGAAGGTTCGCAGGCTACAGATTTGTCGCGTCACTGGGTAGACGGTGGGCCCAGGATGCAAGCGAGGTAACTTGCCACGCCGCAACGGACAGATGACACTTCCGTGCCCCCGCTCCTATGAACCCAGAACAGGAATACCGATGTCTGACACGTTCGATCCCGATCACTTGCGCGCCGAGGCAGTGCCGCTGAGTGTTTTCCGAGAGCTGTCGTCAGAGGCCCGGGCTTACCAGCGTTTCTATGGTCTCAACGCCGTGGGTCCGAAGGGCGCATGCAGCGGGCAGATGGGGCGCTTCGAAGTGGGTGGCTATGAAATCGTCACGCAGCTCTGGAAACCCGAGCATCCGGTCGGCACGCTGGTGCTGATGCATGGGTTTTACGACCATGTGGGCTTGTACGGGCATGTCATCGACTGGGCGCTGGGGCTAGGGCTGGCGGTGATTACCTGCGACCTGCCGGGCCATGGTCTGTCCAGCGGAGCGCGGGCAAGCATTACCGATTTCTCTGAGTATCAGACGGTACTGAATCGCCTGTTCATCGAAGCCGAAACCCTGCAGCTGCCCAAGCCATGGCACTTGTGCGGGCAGAGTACCGGCGGGGCAATTGTCATCGACCATTTGCTTCATCATGGCGACGACAGCCCGGCGCAGGGGCAGACGATCCTGCTTGCGCCGCTGGTGCGGCCACGCGGCTGGGCACTGTCGAAGCTCAGCTATTACCTGCTGCGCAGCTTCGTCAAAGGGATCGACAGGCGTTTCAGCGAAAACTCCAACGCGCCGGCATTTCTGCCGTTCCTGCTGGCGGACCCCTTGCAACCCCGACGCCTGCCAACAGTCTGGGTGGGGGCGTTGGCCAAGTGGGTCGAAATCATCGAACGCGCGCCTCGCAGCCGCCGCAGCCCGCTCATCGTGCAGGGCGAGTCGGACATGACCGTGGACTGGAAACACAATCTGGCTGTGCTCAAGGACAAATTTGATCAGCCGCAGATTCTCATGCTGGAAGAGGCGCGCCACCACCTGGCAAACGAGACGCCTGAGTTGCGGGCGCGGTTCTTTGAGTTCCTGACGGAGCGAATGGAGTAAGACTCCACGGGCACGTTTCCCGGCTGAAGCCGGTTCCACTGACGTTATTTCACATTCTGTCCGACCGCCAACCCTGCGCGAACAGAGGCCAGCGCTGCCTTGTAATAGGCTTTGCCTTCGTTTGACTCGGCAAAGGTAGCGAACTCGTCCAGTTCGCCGTCAGACAGATCGCGGTACACGTAGAGCAGCGTGTTGTTCACGTCTTTGCCGATCTGCCCCATAAGTCGCTGACGCTGACCGTCGAGCATTGCCTGGGTGGTGCTGCCGCCCATCAAGCCGGGGATCATCGAGCTCAGGCTGTCTGCAGCGACGCCGGCGATCGCGAGGCTGACTTCGGCGCCGGCCTCCTTGGCAGGCAGGGCGTTGGCCAGGTGGCCGATGATCAGCAGACGATTGTCGTCTGCCTGGATGTGCGGCAAGCCTTGAGCGTTTTTGGCCAGCTGGTCGGGGCGTGTGGCCGTGAGCTCGGCATTGACGATCTTGCGCCCCAGAGGCGTCTGGAAAAACTGCAGCGCAGGGTTTGGATCCGGCAGCGTCTGCCGCAGCATTTGCTCTGCGCGCTGGTCCATCGCCTGCGACGCGAAACGCTGATTGCTGTTATTCACCAGAGCCTCGAATACGGCAGGCGGGAGGCTGTTGCGGTAGCGCTGCTGAGCGGCTTTCAGGGCATCGACAAAATGAGCGCGTTGTTCCGGCCAGCCGGCAAGCTTGTACAGCTGATCGTGGCCGTCTGCCCAGACGGGCAGGGAAGAAATCATCAACAGCAGGAAAAACAGACGGCGCATTAGAGACTCCTGTCGGCAGGCCGCTATTCTCGGCGGGGCAGCGGGGATTTGTCGAGTTAACACTTGCCAGACCCCGCTAAAACTCGTGGGTTCGACCTGCCGTTCGGCAAAACCGCTCGGGCGTATTCCCTGTGCAGAAATATTCCTCATTCGCCGGGCTCCGGGCTCTGTCGGATTAACCGGCGTATGGATACTATGCGCGCCATGCGCATATCCCCTGATCACCCTCTGCTGTTGCGAATCGTCGACGACCTGGCCGAGCGTGGCTGGTCGCAGCAGAACATTTTCCTGCCCGATGCCCTGACCCGGGAGCTGGCCCTGGAATGCCGCACGCGTGCCGTTCAGGGTGAGCTCGCACCTGCTGCAGTGGGCCGAGGACCGGCGCAGGAGGTTCGCGAAGGGATTCGCGGTGATCACATTCAATGGCTGGAGGCGGGGCAGGCCGAACCTTGCGATCGCTATCTGGACTTGATGGATAGCCTGCGTCAGGCGCTCAATCGCGGGCTGTTTCTGGGGCTGGAAGACTACGAAAGCCACTTCGCGCTTTATCCCCCCGGGGCGTTCTATCGCAAGCATGTGGATCGGTTTCGGGATGACGACAAGCGCATGGTTTCAGCCGTCATCTACCTCAACGACGCCTGGCTGCCGGAGCACGGTGGTCAATTGCGCATGTACCTCAAAGGCGGCGTGGAATATGACGTGCAGCCCACCGGGGGATGCCTGGTGGTGTTTCTCTCGGGAGACATGCCCCACGAAGTCATGCCCTCAACCCGCGAGCGACTGTCGCTGACCGGATGGTTCCGGCGGCGCGGAAGTGAGCCGTTCGAGCTGTAGCAGGCTGACTCCCACACGTTCTGCGGCGGCCCGAGATTGCAACCCAACCCCGATCCCGATCCCGTGGGAGCGAGCTTGCTCGCGAAAGCATAGGTTCAGTCCCCAGAAAAAGCGGTTGAATCAACTGACCTCTTCGCGAGCAGGCTCACTCCCACAGGGGTTGTGGTCGTTGCGCGTCTGCGCATGGGCCCAACATGAAACCTTCTACATCCAGCCACTCCGCGAAATACTTCGCGGCCAACCGCAGCTAAGGTAAGGGTCGTTCCTGAGCGGTTGTCTGTCGGGATGGAAAAGCCTTCGAAGCCTGACCCCCAACTGCCTATCGATAAAAACGGAGAAATCATGAAGACGTTAGTTGCTAAAGCCGCCCTGACCGGACTGCTCCTTGGAGCAAGCTTGCTGGCTCATGCCGACGATATGCCACGCACGGCATCACCCGCAGGGGCCGAGGTTTACATCATTTCGCCGAAGGATGGCGCGGTCGTCAACGGCGCCTTCAAGGTGCAGTTTGGCCTCAAAGGCATGGGCGTTGCGCCTGCAGGCGTCGATGTACCTGATACCGGTCATCACCACCTGTTGATCGACGTCAAAGATCAGCCCGACATGAACGCGCCGCTGCCAACGACCGACAACATCCGCCATTTCGGCAAAGGCCAAACCGAAACCGAGCTGAACCTGACGCCAGGGCAGCACACGCTCCAGTTGCTGGTGGGCGACAAGAATCACGTACCGCTGAATCCGCCGGTCGAGTCACAGAAGATCACCGTCACGGTGAAGTAGGGCGCTCAGCGCTCCAGAGTCACGGCTTGCGTTGCCAAGTGCCGACGGCTCGCTTGGGACCTGAAGGAGCCGGCTTGCTGGCGAAACGTTTTATTCATCCACCATGGATGTGTCTGACTTGACGCCTTCGCCAGCAAGCCGGCTCCTACAGGTCGGGTACGGCGCGCAGAGTGTATGGCGCATTCCGTTGTAGGAGCGCGCTTGCCCGCGAATGCGGTGGGTCAGCGGTATACCCATAACTGACGAAACGCCTTCGCGGGCAAGCGCGCTCCTACAATTTTGATCGCCGTAAGCAGGCGTGAATCCGTCCAATTCTCCATCGTGCGGCAAGCGTGGATTGGTCCAATTCTCCATCGCGCGGCAGGCGTGGATTGGTCCAATTCTCCATCGTGCGGCAAGCGTGGATCCGTCCAATTTTCCATCGTGTGGCTAACGTCGGTTTGTTCGATCCCCCGCGCGATGGCTGGCGTGGGCCGGTATCTTCATTCGTATGGCTCAACTCAATCTGTAGGAGCCGGCTTGCTGGCGAAGGCGTCGCTTCAAGTGCATTGATGGTGACTGGATAAACCGGTTCACAGGCATCAGCACACGCCTGCTTGAGGCACAAAAAAAGGAGACCCGAAGGTCTCCTTTTGCACATCGAACGCCCGCGTTTAGAACAGAACGCGGCTGCGGATGGTGCCTTTGATGTGCTGCAGCTTCTCTTGCGCCAGATCGGAATACTCGGCGTCGACGTCAATCACCACATAACCGACTTTCTCGTTGGTTTGCAGGAACTGGCCGGAGATGTTGATACCGTTTTCGGCGAAGACCTTGTTGATCTCCATCAGCACGCCCGGGATGTTCTCGTGGATGTGCAGCAGACGGTGCTTGCCCGGGTGAGCCGGCAGGGCCACTTCGGGGAAGTTGACCGAGGAAACCGACGTACCGTTGTCGCTGTATTTGACCAGCTTCTCTGCCACTTCCAGACCGATGTTGGCTTGCGCTTCGGCCGTCGAGCCACCGATGTGCGGGGTCAGGATGACGTTGTCCAGGCCGCGCAGCGGGCTTTCGAATACGTCATCGTTGGAGCGTGGCTCAACCGGGAACACGTCGATGGCCGCGCCGATCAGGTGCTGATCCTTGATCGCGTCAGCCAGGGCGTCGAGCTCGACCACCGTGCCGCGTGCCGCGTTGATCAGGATGGCGCCCTTCTTCATGGCGCGGATTTCTTTCTCGCCGATCATCCACTGCGTTTCGCTGGTTTCCGGAACGTGCAGGGTGACGATGTCGGACATGCCCAGCAGCTCGTTCAGGCTGGACACCTGCGTAGCGTTACCCAGCGGCAGCTTGGTCAGGGTGTCGTAGAAATAAACCTGCATGCCCAGGCCTTCAGCCAGGACCGACAGCTGCGTGCCGATCGAGCCGTAGCCGATGATGCCGAGCTTCTTGCCACGAATTTCAAAAGAGTTGGCCGCGCTTTTGATCCAGCCACCACGGTGGCAGGAAGCGTTTTTCTCCGGGATACCGCGCAGCAGCAGGATGGCCTCGGCCAGCACCAGCTCCGCCACCGAACGGGTGTTGGAGTAGGGGGCATTGAACACGGCGATACCGCGTTCGCGGGCTGCGTTGAGGTCAACCTGATTGGTACCGATGCAGAAGCAGCCCACCGCGACCAGTTTCTTGGCGCAATCGAACAGCTCTTCAGTCAGTTGGGTGCGGGAACGAATACCGATGAAATGAGCGTCGGCAATCTTTTCCTTCAGTTCGGCTTCCGGCAGAGACTTGGTGTGGTACTCGATGCTGGTGTAGCCGGCGGACTTGAGGACGTCGACCGCGGACTGGTGGACGCCTTCGAGAAGAAGGAACTTGATCTTGCTCTTGTCGAGGGAAGTCTTGCTCATCTGCGTAAACCTGTGTCCCGGAGAGAAATGGCAGTAAGTGAAGCGCCCGCAAATCGGCCGAAAGCTCGTTTGGCGGGGGGCGTATGCTAGCATATGCACCCCGCGAAACACCCCATTCCTGGACGTGAGCCGTTCTCAGGATGACCATGAATTGTTCGAGAGTTCTGTTGATGACCCATCCTGCGCTGATAGATGAGCTGAAGACCCTGGTTGAGCCTGGCAAGGTGCTTACCGACGCCGATTCCCTCGAAACCTACGGCAAGGACTGGACCAAACATTTCGCCCCGGCGCCCACCGCCATCGTGTTCCCCAAGACCACCGAGCAGGTTCAGGCCATCGTCCGTTGGGCCAACGAACATAAGGTTGCGCTGGTCCCTTCGGGTGGCCGTACCGGGTTGTCGGCCGCCGCCGTTGCCGCCAATGGCGAGGTGGTCGTTTCGTTCGATTACATGAACCAGGTGCTCGAACTCAACCTGACCGATCGCACCGCCATCTGCCAGCCAGGGGTGGTCACCAAGCAATTGCAAAATCTCGCGGAAGAAAACGGCCTGTATTACCCGGTCGATTTCGCCTCGTCCGGCTCCAGCAACATCGGTGGCAACATCGGCACCAACGCCGGCGGGATCAAAGTGATTCGCTACGGCATGACGCGTAACTGGGTGGCGGGCCTCAAGGTTGTCACGGGCAAGGGCGACCTGCTCGAACTGAACAAAGACCTCATCAAAAACGCCACCGGCTACGACATGCGGCAGCTGTTCATCGGCGCCGAAGGCACGCTCGGTTTCGTGGTCGAGGCGACCATGCGCCTGGACCGCGCCCCGAAAAACCTCACCGCGATGGTTCTCGGGACCACCGATTTCAACGCCATCATGCCGGTGCTGCACGCGTTTCAAAGCAAGCTGGACCTGACCGCGTTCGAGTTCTTCTCGGACAAGGCATTGGCCAAGGTCATGGCGCGCGGCGATGTGCCGTCGCCGTTTGAAACCGAATGCCCGTTCTACGCGCTGCTGGAGTTTGAAGCGACCACTGAAGAGGTGGCCAACCACGCGTTGGAAACCTTCGAGCACTGCGTCGAGCAGGGCTGGGTGCTTGACGGCGTGATGAGCCAGAGCGAACAGCAACTGCACAATCTGTGGAAGCTGCGCGAATACATTTCTGAAACCATCTCCCACTTCACGCCGTACAAGAACGACATCTCGGTCACCGTTTCAAAGGTCCCGGCGTTCCTCGCCGAAGTGGATGCGATCGTCGGCCAGCATTACCCAGATTTTGAAATCGTCTGGTTCGGGCACATTGGCGACGGCAATCTGCACCTGAACATCCTCAAGCCGGAAAACCTGAGCAAGGACGAATTCTTTGCCAAGTGCGCCACGGTGAACAAGTGGGTGTTCGAGATCGTGCAAAAGTACAACGGCTCGATTTCGGCCGAGCACGGCGTTGGCATGACCAAACGTGACTATCTGCACTACAGCCGCTCGCCGGTTGAAATCGAATACATGAAGGCCGTCAAGGCGGTGTTTGACCCGAACGGCATCATGAACCCCGGTAAAATCTTCGCGCTGTAAGCGGTTTCCCATTACAACAAGCTTTTCAGGAGCGCTCATGAGCTACCAGCACAAATACGTCGACGGCACCAAGGTTCATTTTCCGCTCGGTAAAGTGGTCTGCATCGGCCGCAATTACGCCGAGCACGCCAAGGAACTGGATAACCCGGTGCCGACCGAGCCGTTGCTGTTCATCAAGCCGGGTAGCTGCGTGGTCGGGATCGAAGGCGGTTTCAGCATCCCGCAGGACCGTGGCTCGGTGCATTACGAAGCCGAGATCGTGGTGCTGATCGGCAAGCCGCTGAGCAAGAATCCGAGCCGTGAGGAAGTGCTCGATGCCATTTCCGGGTTCGCTCCTGGCCTGGATCTCACGCTGCGCGACGTGCAGTCGAAGCTGAAAGAAAAAGGCCTGCCGTGGGAAATCGCCAAGTCGTTTGACGGCGCAGCAGTAATCGCACCCTTTGTGTCGGCCGATACCTATCCCGACCTGACCGACATCGCGATCCGCCTGACCATCAACGGTGAAGTCCGTCAGGATGGCAACAGCAGCCAAATGCTCAACCCGATTGTGCCGATGATCCAGCACATGGCCTCGCAGTTCTCCCTGCAAGCCGGCGACCTCATCATGACCGGCACGCCTGCCGGTGTTGGCCCTTTCAACATCGGCGATGAAATCGTGCTGGAGCTGACAGGTCATAGCCGATTCGAAAGCGACGTCCGCGGATGACACAGCGCCAACGCCGTGTGCGTTTCCGTTGGTGGTGGCTGCTTGTCGCCGCCTTGGTGATCCTCGCGGGCCTTTCCTTCGCCTGGCACTGGGATGATCGCGGTCTGTTGTGGCTGCGCGAGCATAACGTCACCTCGGCTGAGCGCGCGGCGGGCATCTGGCTGCCGGATTACAAGGTCGACATTGATGGCAAGCCGTTGGCGGGCATGGAAAAGGACGAGGCCTCGGATCTGTCTTACGACTCCGAGAGCAAAACCTTGTATTCGGTGATGGGCAAGAACCCCTTTCTCTCCGAGCTGACGCTCACCGGCGACGTCATCCGCAAGATTCCGCTGGTAGGCTGGGGCAACCCCGAGGGTGTGGCCGTGCTGGGCAAGGGGCTGATCGCCATCGTTGACGAGCGCCAGCACTTGATGACCATTGTCCAGGTCACGCCTGAGACCAAGAGCCTAAACCTCGCCGACTTCCCCAAGTACGACCTCGGTGTGTCCAAAGATCAGAACAAGGCCTTTGAAGGCATCGCCTGGGACCCTCGGGACCAACAATTCCTGTTTGGCGAAGAACGCCCCCCTGCGCTGTATAGCTGGAAGGCCGACGGCAGCAGTGAGGTCAAGGGTGAAAAGCGCAAGCTGATCAACGACAACCTCATCGTGCGTAACCTGTCTTCGTTGTTTGCCGACCAGAAGACGGGCCACTTGCTGGTGTTGTCCGCCGAGTCGCACATGCTGCTGGAGCTGGACGGGCATGGAAATGAGGTTAGCTTTATGACGCTGCTGAGCGGATTCAATGGCCTGCGCCAGACCATTCCGCGTGCCGAAGGCGTAGCCATGGACGAGAACGGCACCATTTACATGGTCAGCGAGCCGAATCTCTTTTATACCTTCAAGCGTCAGTGACCGACGCCCGACCTTCCGGGCAACCCGGCCGGCCGCTGGGTGCGCTCGGAAAATGCAAACGAGATGCGACGCAGTGTTCAGTTTGGCTTCAGAATACGGTGCTATTAAAGCCGCCCCACTGAAGTCGAGCCCCTTGCATGCGTCGTGTGTCCCCGTTTCAGACCGTTGTGCTCACCCTGGCTGTGGTGTTGATCCTCACGGCCTCTTTTTTTCTGGCACGCGAATACCGGGTCATCGAGCGCCTCTGGTTCAACTGGTACGTTTTCTGGCAATCCAGCGATGCCCAGGCGTTGGGCCTTGATGATTATGAAGTCGTGATCGAGGCGCGCGCCATTGATGGGCTTGAGTACAACGTCTCGGCCCTCAGCTTTGATCCCCAGCGCAAAACCCTCTTCACAGTCACCAACAAAGACCCGGAACTGGTGGAGCTCAGCCTCGAAGGGCGGATCCTGAGAAGGATTCCGTTGACGGGTTTCGGTGATGCCGAGGCTGTCGAATACATCAGCCCGGGCATTTACGTTATCAGTGACGAGCACAGCCAGCGCCTGATTAAGGTGCATCTGGATGACGACACCACTTTCCTTGATGCGGCCGATGCCGAGCAGCTGACACTGGGTATCGACGCCGGCGGCAACAATGGCTTCGAGGGCCTGGCTTACGATAATCAGGGCCGCCGGTTGTTCGTCGCCAAAGAGCGGCGGCCGGTGCAGATCATCGAAGTGCGCGGCTTCCCCGACGCTGGCACGGATTCACCGAACATTCTGGAAGTGACGTCCAGCAAGCAGCGGGACGCGGGGCTGTTTGTGCGCGACCTTTCCAGCTTGCAGTTCGACGAGCGCAGCGGGCACTTGCTGGCGCTGTCTGATGAGTCTCGGCAAATCCTGGAGCTTGATACGCAGGGCAAGCCTGTCGGCAACGTGTCACTGACCAAGGGCAGCATGGGCCTGAGCAAAAGCGTGCCCCAAGCGGAGGGCATCGCGATGGGCGACGACGGCACCTTGTACGTCGTCAGCGAGCCGAATCTGTTTTACGTGTTCAAGAAGCGCTGAGGCCAAGGCATCTCCGGAAGGATTTGCCTGGCCCTCAACAATCAACGCTTGAGTGTTTTCACGCCTTCCTGTGTGCCCAGCAGCAGCAAATCTGCCGAGCGCGCAGCGAACAGGCCGTTGGTGACGACGCCGACGATGTTGTTGATCAGCGCTTCCACCTCGACCGGGTTGCTGATGTTCATGTTGTGCACATCGAGGATGATGTTGCCGTTGTCGGTCAGAACACCTTCGCGATAAACCGGGTCGCCACCCAGTTTCACCAACTGGCGGGCCACGTGGCTCCGGGCCATCGGGATCACTTCGACGGGCAGGGGGAACGCACCCAGTACCGACACCAGCTTGCTGCCATCGGCGATGCAAATAAACGTTCTGGCGACAGCAGCGACGATTTTCTCGCGGGTGAGGGCTGCGCCGCCGCCCTTGATCAGGTTCAGGTGTTCGTCGCTTTCGTCGGCGCCGTCGACATAAAACTCAAGGTCGCTGACCGTATTCAGCTCGTACACCGGAATGCCGTGCCCCTTCAGGCGCGCAGCCGTGGCGTCAGAGCTGGCGACTGCGCCGTCAAACGCGCCTTTGTGCCGGGCCAGTGCGTCGATGAAGCAGTTGGCGGTAGAGCCGGTCCCGACGCCCACGATGCTTTTGTCGTCCAGCTTCGGAAGGATGAAATCGACCGCGGCTTGGGCAACGGCCTGTTTGAGTTGATCCTGGGTCATGCGAGGTGGGCTCCGGTTATGAATGACAAACTGAAAGAGCGCGCTTGCCCGCAAAGGGCGTTGCAGGGGCGACGAATCGGCGACCGCGCAGGGGGTCGTTCGATTTCAGCCCATTCCTGCCGCGCTGCAACAGTGGAATGACGATAACGCTTGGGGGCGGCAGTATAACGACATGCCCTCATCAAAGCCTGAGTCTTGGTGTGGTCGTACGTGAGGTCGAGGGGTAGACTTCCGGGCCTTGCCCCTTCGCCAGTGATCTTTCCCCGATGCTCGAACACTACGTCAAGAAAATCCTCAACTCCCGTGTCTACGACGTCGCCGTGGAAACCCCGCTGCACGCCGCCCGACAGCTGTCCGAGCGCTTGGGCAATCAGGTGCTGCTCAAGCGTGAAGATTTGCAGCCGGTGTTCTCGTTCAAGATCCGCGGCGCGTACAACAAGCTCGCGCAATTGAGCCCGGAAGAGCTGGCGCGGGGCGTGGTCACGGCGTCGGCCGGCAACCACGCGCAGGGCCTGGCGCTGGCGGCGAAGACCCTGGGCGTGTCGGCGACCATCGTGATGCCCAAGACCACCCCGGAAATCAAGATCGAAGGCGTCCGCTCGCGCGGCGGAAAGGTCGTACTGCACGGCGACTCATTTCCCGAGGCGCTGGCGCATTCGCTGCAGCTGGTCGAGGAACACGGCTACGTTTACGTCCACCCGTACGACGACCCCGACACCATTGCCGGGCAAGGCACGGTGGCAATGGAGATCCTGCGTCAACATCAGGGCCCGCTGGACGCCATATTCGTCCCGGTGGGTGGCGGCGGGTTGATCGCCGGCATTGCGGCGTACGTGAAATACCTGCGCCCGGAGATCAAGGTGATCGGCGTGGAGCCGGACGATTCCAACTGCCTGCAGCAGGCGATGGCCTACGGCGAGCGGGTGGTCTTGCAGCAGGTCGGGCTGTTTGCCGATGGGGTGGCCGTGGCGCAGATCGGCCATTACACCTTCGAGATCTGCAAGGACTACGTCGATGAGGTGATCACCGTCAGCACCGACGAGATTTGCGCGGCGATCAAGGACATCTACGACGATACCCGCTCAATCACCGAACCCTCCGGCGCCCTGGGCGTGGCCGGGATCAAGAAGTACACCGAACAGTATGAAGTCTCCGGGCAGACGTTTGTCGCCATCGACTCCGGCGCCAACGTCAATTTCGACCGTTTGCGTCATGTGGCAGAGCGCGCCGAGCTGGGCGAAGGCCGCGAAGCCATCATTGCCGTGACCATTCCCGAACAGCCGGGCAGCTTCAAGGCGTTCTGCGAAGCCATCGGCAAGCGGCAGATCACCGAATTCAACTATCGCTACCACACCGATCGCGAAGCGCACATCTTTGTCGGCGTGCAGACTCATCCCGACACCGACCCGCGCAAGGCCTTGATCGCAAGCCTCACCGAGCAGGGCTTTCCGGTGCTCGACCTCACCGACAACGAACTGGCCAAGCTCCACTTGCGCCACATGGTGGGTGGCCATTCGGAGCGAGTGAACGACGAGGTGGTGATGCGTTTTGAATTCCCCGAACGGCCGGGCGCGCTGTTCAACTTTCTCAACAAGCTGGGCGGTCGGTGGAATATCTCGATGTTCCACTACCGCAACCATGGCTCGGCGGATGGACGAGTGGTCGCGGGCCTGGTGGTGCCGGAGGACGAACGGCATCTGGTGCCGCAGGCGCTGGCCGAGATTGGCTATCCGTACTGGGACGAAACCAGGAACCCTGCGTACAAGCTGTTTTTGGGGTGATGGCTGGCCAATACAATTTGCCCGCACCATTAGCATCGCCTGACCCAACGCATTCGCGGGCAAGCGCGCTCCTACAGGGGATCTGCGGCAGATGATGTATCGGTGGGGTACGCATGCGTACGCCGGGATCTGCGGCGAACGACGTATCGGCGGCGGTACGCGTGTAAACGGGATCTGCGGCGGATGACGTATCGACGCGGTACACGCGCGTAAACGGGATCTGCGGCGAATGACATATTGGCAGGGGTAGGCGATCCGTAGGAGCCGGCTTGCTGGCGAATGCATTCTTCCAGCGGCATCATCGTTGTCTGACACACCGCATCGCGGGCAAGCGCGCTCCTACACGGGGTCTGCAGCGAACGACGTATCGACGGGGCGCACGCGTGTACACGGGATCTGCGGCGGATGACGTATCGACGGGGTACGCGCGCGTAAACGGGATCTGCGGCGAATGACGTATCGGTGGGAAATGACGTCCGTAGGAGCCGGCTTGCTGGCGAATGCGATTCACAATTCACAATTCACCGTTGAGGTTGTTGGGCCCCGCGCATTCGCCGGCACGCCGGCTACGGTTGCATTCCCTTCAACCGGTGCGCACGGCCGCAACCGACGATGTGTTGCTACGCTTCAAACACCGCTAGATACAGGGATACGAACACAATGGAACACTTTGCTGCACTGAAAATCCTGCACGTCGTCAGTACGGCGCTGTTGTTCATCTGCGCGCTGGCATTGACGGTGTGGATCGTGCGCGGGCGTCGTGCGGGCGATGCGACGGTGCAAAACCGTGCCATGCAGCGGCCTTGGGTGTTTGTCTGGCTTTTAATGGGTTTGTGTTTGCTGAGCCTGCCAATTAGCGGTTGGTGGCTGGTCCACTTCGCAGGCTGGCCATTGGGGCAAACCTGGCTGCTGGCGGCGAGCGTGTTGTATCTATTCGGCGCATTGAGCTGGGCGTGGCTGGCCGTGCGGGTCAATCGCCTGCGGCGACCCGCCATTGTCGGCAACACCCGGTTTACGCTGGCCCTGGCGGTGTTCAGCGTCGTCTGTTTCGTTACGATTGCCGGACTGATGGGCGCCAAGCCGGTGTAGGGCGCCTCGCCCCTTAACTCCGCGCCAAGTAGATGTTTCGCGGGTAAGCGCGCTCCTGCGTCCCGCTGCGGTCTCTTGCAGGAGCGCGCTTACCCGCGAAGCTCTTCAGTCCCGCAGTGAAATCACCGGCCAGCCGCGGCGGGTGGCCTCGGCGCGCAGCTTTTCATCAGGATCAACCGCGACCGGATTAGCCACTTGCTCCAGCAGTGGCAAATCATTCATCGAATCACTGTAGAACCAGCTGTCGTCCAGGTTGAAGCCGTTCTCTTCGATCCAGCGGTTCAGGCGTGTCACTTTGCCCTCGCGGAAGCACGGCACGTCGGTGGTCCGACCGGTGTAGCGGCCATCGACCACCTCGCACTCGGTTGCCAGCAGCGTGTCGATTCCCAACCGTGCAACGATAGGCGCGGTCACAAAGCGGTTGGTGGCCGTAATCACTACCAGCTTGTCGCCGGCATCGCGGTGTTTGGCGATAAGCGCCATGGCCTTGGGCAGGACCAATGGCTCGATGCAGTCACGCATGAATGCCTGATGCCATTGGTCAAGCTGCGCCATATCGGTACGGCCCAGAATCTCCAGACTGAAATTCAGGTAGTCGGTCAGGTTCAGCGTGCCGGCCAGATAATCCTGATAAAAGGCATCGTTGCGTGCCTTGTAGGCCGCGCCATCCAGAATGCCGCGCTCACACAGGTAATCGCCCCAGGCGTGGTCGCTGTCGCCGCCGAGAAGGGTGTTGTCGAGGTCGAACAGGGCCAGACGCATGAGCTTTACTCGCTGAAATATCAGAAAAAAGAGCACAAGAATACGAGGTTTGCCCAAGAGATCGCATCTATTAATGCGCTTGTCACGATAAGCTGTCGCAGCCTCGTTGCTGCCTTCACGATCTTTGTGGAACAATGCGACGACATGCGTTTGCGAGGTTGTGGCCGTGATCGACCCCGATGGTTTTCGCCCTAATGTCGGGATAATTCTGACAAATGATGTTGGCCAGGTCTTGTGGGCTCGGCGCATCAATCAAGACGCCTGGCAGTTTCCGCAGGGGGGTATCAACCCTCAGGAGACGCCGGAAGACGCGCTTTACCGTGAATTGAATGAAGAAGTCGGGCTGGAACGGCATGATGTTGAAATTCTTGCCTGCACCCGTGGTTGGTTGCGCTATCGTCTGCCGCAACGACTGGTCCGTACCCACAGTCAGCCGCTGTGCATCGGCCAGAAGCAAAAATGGTTTCTCCTGCGCCTGATCTCCGACGAGCAGCGGGTGCGGATGGATTTGACCGGCAAACCGGAGTTCGATGGCTGGCGTTGGGTCAGTTATTGGTATCCGTTGGGCCAGGTGGTGACATTCAAGCGCGAGGTATATCGCCGCGCACTCAAAGAGCTTGCCCCGCGCCTGTTGGCGCGCGACTGACACGGAGTTCGACCCCGAGCCATGCTCAATACGCTGCGCAAGATCGTCCAGGAAGTTAACTCCGCCAAGGATCTAAAGGCGGCGTTGGGCATTATTGTGTTACGCGTCAAAGAGGCGATGAGCAGCCAGGTCTGCTCGGTCTACCTGCTCGACCCCGAATTGAACCGCTTTGTGCTGATGGCCACCGAAGGCTTGAACAAGCGCTCGATCGGCAAGGTGAGCATGGCCCCGAACGAGGGCCTTGTGGGTCTGGTCGGTACGCGCGAAGAACCGCTGAACCTCGAAAATGCCGCCGATCACCCCCGTTATCGCTATTTTGCGGAGACCGGCGAAGAGCGCTACGCCTCCTTCCTGGGCGCGCCGATTATCCACCACCGGCGGGTTGTCGGGGTGCTGGTCATCCAGCAGAAGGAGCGGCGTCAGTTCGACGAGGGAGAAGAAGCCTTTCTGGTCACGATGAGCGCGCAGCTCGCCGGCGTTATTGCCCACGCGGAGGCCACCGGGTCGATTCGCGGGCTGGGTCGGCAGGGCAAGGGGATTCAGGAAGCCCGATTTGTCGGCGTCCCGGGCTCGCCGGGTGCTGCGGTCGGTACCGCACTGGTCATGCTGCCGCCTGCCGACCTTGAAGTGGTGCCGGACAAGACCGTCACCGATATTACCGCCGAGCTAAAGCTATTCCAGACCGCGCTGGAAGGCGTTCGCAATGATATGCGGACCCTTTCGGCGAAGTTGGCCACACAGTTGCGCCCGGAAGAGCGAGCGCTGTTCGATGTGTACCTGATGATGCTCGACGATGCTTCGCTCGGCAGCGAAGTGACCAATGTCATCAAGACTGGCCAGTGGGCACAGGGCGCCTTGCGATCTGTAGTCAACGAACACGTCAAACGCTTCGAGCTGATGGACGACGCCTACCTGCGTGAACGTGCATCGGACGTGAAAGACCTCGGTCGCCGCCTGCTCGCCTATCTTCAGGAAGCGCGGCAGCAAACCCTGGTTTACCCCGACAACACCATTTTGGTCAGCGAAGAGCTGTCGCCTGCCATGCTCGGCGAAGTGCCTGAAGGCAAGCTGGTGGGTTTGATCTCGGTACTCGGCTCGGGCAACTCCCACGTTGCCATTCTTGCCCGTGCCATGGGCATCCCCACCGTCATGGGTGTGGTGGATCTGCCGTATTCTAAAGTCGACGGCATCGAGCTGATCGTCGACGGCTACCATGGTGAGGTCTTCACCAACCCCTCCGAGATTCTCAAAAAGCAGTATTCGGTCGTCGTTGAAGAAGAGCGGCAGCTCTCTCAAGGCCTTGATGCGCTGCGCGAGTTACCGTGCGTGACACTTGACGGTCATCGCATGCCGTTGTGGGTCAACACCGGCCTGCTGGCTGACGTGGCACGTGCGCAGCAGCGCGGCGCGGAAGGGGTCGGGCTGTATCGCACCGAAGTGCCGTTCATGATCCAACAGCGCTTTCCCAGTGAAAAAGAACAGCTGGCGATCTATCGCGAGCAACTGGCGGCCTTCCACCCGCTGCCCGTGACAATGCGAACCCTGGACATCGGTGGCGACAAATCGCTGTCGTACTTTCCGATCAAGGAAGAAAACCCATTCCTGGGCTGGCGCGGCATCCGCGTGACGCTGGATCACCCGGAAATCTTCCTGGTGCAGACTCGCGCAATGCTCAAGGCCAGCGAAGGCCTCAACAACCTGCGCATTCTGCTGCCGATGATTTCCGGTACCCATGAAACCGAAGAGGCGCTGCACCTTATCCACCGCGCGTGGGGCGAAGTGCGCGACGAAGGCACCGATGTGCCGATGCCGCCGGTTGGGGTGATGATCGAAGTGCCCGCAGCGGTCTACCAGACCCGTGAGCTGGCGCGTCAGGTGGATTTCCTGTCGGTCGGTTCCAATGACCTGACTCAGTATCTGCTGGCGGTCGACCGAAACAACCCGCGGGTGGCCGACCTGTACGATTACCTGCATCCAGCGGTGCTGCAGGCGTTGCAGAGCGTGGTGCGCGACGCCCACGCCGAAGGCAAGCCAGTGAGCATCTGCGGTGAAATGGCCGGTGATCCAGCGGCAGCCGTGCTCCTTATGGCGATGGGCTTCGACAGTCTGTCAATGAACGCCACCAATTTGCCGAAAGTGAAATGGATGCTGCGTCAGATCAACCTGAGCATGGCCAAGGATCTCTTGGCCCAGTTGATGAAAAACGACAACCCGCAAGTCATCAGCAGTTCGTTGCAACTGGCGCTGAGGAATCTGGGGCTGTCGCGGATGATCAACCCGGGGTCCGTGAAGGGGCATTAAAGGTTGGTTGGCCGCTGGCCGTAGGAGCCGCCTTGCTGGCGAACGCGGTGAATCAGCCGCCTTTACAGTGCCTGACACACCCAGATCGCCAGCAAGCCGGCTCCTACAGTGAGTACTTTTACAGTATCGGTTAAATCTCTAGATCCACCTCGCCCAACCTCCCGCCACACGGCCCGAAGCTGCGCTCGACCAGGCGTCGGCTGCCGTCGGCATTTGCCACCAATACCGTACTTGCCCGTGTGCCGTAATTGGGGCTGGCGATAAATACGCTCGACAACAACTTCTCCGTCGCAATACCCACACCCGTGCTGGGCAGTTCGGCTTCTGGCGCTGGAGCGCCGTCTTCAAGCAGATCGAACAACCTTTCCGGCCGTGGATCTTGTAACTGCGCGGACAGTGCCGCTTTGGCCTTGACCAACTTCGGCCATGGCGTATCCAGCCCTGCGTTGGAAACGCCGTACAGCCCCGGCGCCAGGCGGCGAGGTTCGGGGTCGCCTGAGTGGAGGAAATGCAGTTGCTCATGATCCCCTACGATCAGGTTGAATCCGCTGTACTCCGATGATTGCCCCGCGACATCCTGCAAATACGCCTCGACAGACACATCACTGGTTAAAAAACGAGCAACCAGTTCCCCCCGTGAGCGCCGACCACGCGGCTTGCCGGGCTCACGAATATTGGTCAGCGCGGCGAAACGTCCGTTGGCGTTGATGCCCAGCCAGGTCCCGCCCGCTTCCAGATCCCGCCCTGCGTACACCTCTGGCGCATCTTCCCACTGCGCCAATGGCAGCGTCGGGCGCGCGTAAAACTCGTCGCGATTGGCCGCCAGAATAAAAGGTTGAGCCTGCGATGGCCGCCAGGCAAACACGATAAGGCACATGGATGGCTCCTTTTTGCGCCACTTTACCCACCCTGCCGGCCGACATCCATCGCGCGCCGCTAGAGCGGATCGGCGCGGTCCGGTAACATGCCGCACTGCTTTTTTGGGATGCCCGGTGAGAAGCTGTGGTGACATCACCGGCGTGCAGCGTCCCCATCGAGGTCGCCGCTGCAAAGATTTCATGATTATTGGGTGGCACGGCCTGCACCGCCGCCGCATAGTTCTGCTTCGTCGCTCAATGAGCGCTTCTATTTCAAGGAGTCGCAATGCTGCCTTACCCGCAGATTGACCCGGTAGCCGTGGCCATCGGTCCGCTGCAAATTCATTGGTACGGCCTGATGTATCTGGTCGGTATCGGCAGTGCCTGGTACCTGGCCTCCCGTCGCTTGAACCGCTTTGATCCGACCTGGACCAAGGAAAAGCTCTCGGACATGATCTTTTGGGTGGCCATGGGCGTTATCGTCGGCGGGCGACTCGGTTACGTGTTGTTTTACGACCTGCCCAACTACATCGCCAATCCGCTGCTCATCTTTGAGGTGTGGAAGGGCGGGATGGCGTTCCACGGCGGCTTTATTGGCGTGATGATCGCGACGTACTGGTTCGGCAAACGCAACGGCAAGTCGTTCTTCCAGCTCATGGACTTTATCGCGCCGCTGGTGCCGATTGGTCTGGGCGCCGGGCGTATCGGCAATTTCATCAACGCCGAGCTTTGGGGCAAACCCACTGATCTGCCCTGGGCCATGGTGTTCCCGCCTTACAGCGATCCCGCGCAGTTGGCGCGCCACCCGTCACAGCTCTATCAGTTCGCGCTTGAAGGCGTGGCGTTGTTCGCGATTCTGTATTTCTATTCCCGCAAGCCGCGTCCGACCATGGCGGTGTCCGGCATGTTCGCGCTGTTCTACGGCATCTTCCGCTTTGTGGTGGAGTTCGTTCGCGTGCCGGACGCGCAGCTTGGTTATCTCGCCTGGGGCTGGGTCACCATGGGGCAGATCCTCAGCCTGCCGATGATCATTGGCGGTCTGGTGCTGATCTGGCTCGCTTATCACCGCGCGCCCGCTGCCAACAACGCTGCAGCTTGACGCCACCCATGCTGAACGCCGGGCCCCGAGGTCCGGTGGATTCACCGAAACAGAGGACCTTTGGTCATGAAGCAATACCTTGAGCTGTTACAGGACGTGATCGACAACGGCACCCGCAAGGGCGACCGTACCGGCACCGGTACCACGGCGGTGTTTGGTCGTCAGATCCGCCATAACCTGGCCAACGGCTTCCCGCTGCTGACTACCAAAAAGCTGCACTTCAAGAGCATCGCCAACGAGCTGATCTGGATGCTCAGCGGCAACACCAATACCAAATGGCTCAACGAAAACGGCGTGACCATCTGGGACGAGTGGGCCACCGAAGACGGCGACCTGGGCCCGGTATATGGTGCCCAATGGACAGGCTGGCCCACCAAGGATGGCGGCAAGATCAACCAGATCGACTACATGGTCGATTGCCTGAAGAACAACCCCAACAGTCGCCGTATCCTGTTCCATGGCTGGAATACCGAATACCTGCCGGACGAGAAGCTGTCCCCGCAGGAGAACGTCAAGGCCGGGCGCCAGGCGCTCGCGGTGTGTCATCTGCTGTATCAGGCGTTTGTCGCGGACGGTAAGCTGTCGATGCAGCTGTATATTCGCAGCTCTGACGTGTTCCTCGGCTTGCCGTACAACATCGCCGCACTGGCGTTGCTGACCCACATGCTGGCGCAGCAGTGCGATCTGATCCCCCACGAGATCATCGTCAGCCTGGGTGACACCCACGCGTACTCCAATCACGAAGAACAGATCGCCACGCAGCTGACGCGTACCCCAAGACAGCTCCCGCAGTTGAACATCAAGCGCCGCCCGGACAGCATCTACGATTACCGTTTCGAAGATTTCGAAATCGTAGGCTACGACGCTGATCCAAGTATCAAGGCGCCCGTCGCGGTTTGATGGCGGCACCCGTTTCGGTGGGCTCACCGCCCATCATGGGTGCGGGCTATCGATCAATCGCTAGTCGATTGAAAACCTCTATTCCCTCAGTGCGCAGTGACAATGAGCTTAAGCGCGCTGATATCTCTATCTTTCTCCCCATCGGACAGCCAACGGTCGGCCTCATCAAGGTCGCCCGAGACAGAACTTTGTGGAGTAGCACGCATGAGCAACAAACTGACGACCGCTTTCGGCGCCCCTGTAGTCGATAACCAGAACATCCAGACAGCCGGCCCGCATGGCCCCGCGCTGCTGCAAGACGTCTGGTTCCTCGAAAAGCTTGCGCATTTCGATCGTGAGGTCATCCCGGAGCGTCGCATGCACGCCAAAGGTTCTGGCGCATTTGGCACCTTCACGGTTACCCACGACATCACCCGTTATACCCGCGCCAAGCTCTTCTCCGAGATTGGCAAAACCACTGAAATGTTTGCCCGGTTCTCCACCGTTGCCGGTGAGCGCGGCGCTGCCGACGCCGAACGTGACATTCGCGGTTTCGCGCTCAAGTTTTACACCGAGGAAGGCAACTGGGACATGGTCGGCAACAACACGCCGGTATTTTTCTTGCGCGACCCGCTGAAGTTTCCCGACCTGAATCACGCGGTCAAACGCGATCCGCGCACCGGTATGCGCAGCGCTGAAAACAATTGGGACTTCTGGACCCAGTTGCCTGAAGCGCTGCACCAGGTAACCGTTGTCATGAGCGAGCGTGGCATCCCGCGTAGCTACCGTGAGATGCACGGGTTCGGCAGCCATACCTACAGCTTCCTGAATGCGCAGCACGAGCGTTTCTGGGTCAAGTTCCACTTCGTTTCGCAGCAGGGCATCGCCAACCTGACCGACGCGGAAGCGCAGGATCTGGTGGGTCGTGATCGTGAGTCGCATCACCGCGATCTGTACGAAAACATCGAGCAGGGCAACTTCCCACGCTGGAAGCTGTTCGTGCAAATCATGCCGGAGAAAGAAGCGGGCTCGTACCCCATCAACCCGTTCGACCTGACCAAGGTCTGGCCAAAAGGCGACTACCCGCTGATCGAAGTCGGCGTTGTGGAACTGAACCGCAACCCGGAGAACAACTTCGCCGACGTCGAGCAGGCAGCATTTGCCCCGTCCAACGTGGTACCCGGCATCAGTTTCTCGCCCGACAAGATGCTTCAGGGGCGTCTGTTTTCCTACGGCGATGCCCAGCGCTATCGCCTGAGCGTCAACCATCATCAGATTCCGGTGAACTCGCCACGCGCTGCGCTGCACGTGAACAGCTACCATCGGGACGGGCTGATGCGCATCGACGGTAACCGCGGCGGCATGACGTCCTACGAACCGAACACCAAGGGTGCGTTTCAGGAGCAACCGGACTTCAGAGAGCCGCCACTGTCCATTGAAGGTGCGGCAGGTCACTGGAACCACCGGGTTGACGGCGATTACTATTCGCAGCCGGGCAATCTGTTCCGTTTGATGAACGCGCGTGAAAAGCAGTCGCTGTTCGACAACACCGCCCGCTCTCTGCGTGGTGTGTCAGCGCCGATCATCCAGCTGCACATCGAGCACTGCTCGATGGCTGATCCTGAATACGGGATTGGCGTGGCGGCGGCGGTTGAGCGTATTCACAACGCTTGATGCTGGCTGAATGCAAAGCCCCCGGCTGAAGAGGCCGGGGGCTTTTTTATGGGCGCGGTTTAATGCGGTTGCAGGCTGAACCAGGGTCATTGCACGGCTCGGTGTCGTACATAAATTTCGTAGGAGCCGGCTTGCTGGCGAACGCGATTAGCCTGAAACGGGGATGTCGCCTGACACAATGGGTTCGCCAGCAAGCCGGCTCCTACAGACCCAGTCGGACGCAGCATCCGTGAGCAGAAGGGATCAGGACGGCCGCGGCATCCGGTCAATGCCCGTGGCTACGGCCTACGTGGGAGTGCTCGACATCTGCCGCGACGACGCTTCCGCTGATTTCCAGTCGATCAAGAATCCCGCAATGGTCCGGCGCGCCTTCGCTGCAGCGTTGGCGCAAGTCCACCAATTGCTGCTGCAGGGCTTGCAGGCTCGCCACTCGTGCGTTCACGTGCCGGATGTGCTCATCGATCAAGGCGTTGACGTTTTCGCACTGATCCTGCGGGCTGTCGCGCAACGCCAACAGGCTGCGGATCTCGTCCAACGTCATGTCCAGGCTGCGGCAGTTGCGGATGAAAGTCAGCCGCTCTACGTGTTCCTGGGTGTATAGCCGGTAGTTGCCATCACTGCGCGCGGGTTCGCTGAGCAAACCCTCGCGCTCGTAGTACCGGATGGTTTCCACCGGACAATCGGTGAGTTTTGCCAGTTCGCCGATTTTGAATGAAGGGTTCATGCGCAAAGTTCTCAACGGGAGGCTTGACCCTATAGTGGCTACAGGGTGTTCACTTGGCAACACGCACACCTAGAGACTCAACCCATGAGTGACTCTGCACACAAATCTTCCACGCAAAAAAAATCTGCCCACGATACTCACAATCATCACGAGCACGAGCACGAGCACGAGCACGCCGCTCACGAACACGCTGGTCATGACCACGGGCAATCAAGACTCACGCCGGTGCAGAAACACGACCACGCTGCCCACGCTTGCTGCTCTCACGACAGCGCGCCCGCCGTCGTAACCATCGATGGTGCGTCAGGCGCCGAGGGTCAGCTCAGCAGTTTCCGCATTGAAGCCATGGATTGCCCTACCGAGCAGACACTAATCCAGAACAAGCTCGGCAAGATGAAGGGCATCCAGAAGCTCGAATTCAACCTCATCAACCGCGTGCTGGGCGTGTGGCATGAGCTGCCGTCGACCGACCCTATCCGCGACGCCATTGGCGCGCTGGGCATGCAGGCCGACCTGATCGAGGAAGGTACGGACAGGGAAACCGCTTCACTGCCGCCAGCCAACAAACCCTGGTGGCCGCTGGCGCTGTCGGGCGTTGCGGCGTTGGCCGCTGAAGTCATCCACTTCACTGAAGCGGCACCGACGTGGGTGGTTGCCATTGTCGCGCTGATTGCCATTTTCAGCGGAGGCCTTACCACTTACAAAAAGGGCTGGATTGCCCTGAAGAACTTCAATCTCAACATCAACGCCCTGATGAGCATCGCTGTCACCGGTGCGGTGCTGATCGGGCAATGGCCGGAAGCTGCCATGGTGATGTTTCTGTTCACCGTCGCCGAGTTGATCGAGGCCAAATCGCTGGACCGCGCCCGAAACGCCATCGGTGGTCTGATGCAGCTGACCCCGGAAACTGCGACAGTGCAGCAAAATGGCGAGTGGCTCGAGCTTGACGTGAAAAACGTCGTGTTGGGCAGCGTCGTCCGCGTCAAGCCGGGCGAGCGCATCGGCCTGGACGGTGAAGTGGTGGCGGGGCAGTCGTCCATTGATCAGGCACCCATCACTGGCGAAAGCTTGCCGGTGGAGAAGACCGTGGGCGACAAGGTCTTCGCCGGAACGATCAACCAGGCCGGCTCGCTGGACTACAAAGTGACTGCCGCAGCCGGCAACTCGACGCTGGCGCGAATCATCCATGCCGTCGAAGCAGCGCAGGGCGCGCGAGCCCCCACACAGCGATTCGTCGACCGTTTCTCCAAGGTCTATACGCCTGCAGTGTTCGCTTTGGCACTGGCGATCGCAATCATCCCGCCGCTGTTCATGGGCGCAGTGTGGTTCGACTGGATCTACCGCGCGTTGGTGCTGTTGGTGGTCGCATGCCCGTGTGCTTTGGTGATTTCGACGCCAGTGACCATTGTCAGCGGGCTCGCAGCGGCGGCGCGCAAAGGGATTTTGGTCAAGGGTGGCGTCTATCTGGAAATGGGGCACAGGCTCGATTATCTGGCCCTCGACAAAACCGGGACCCTAACCCATGGCAAGCCGGTGCAGACCGACTATGTGTTGCTTGACCCGTCTCTGGGTGAGCAAGCAGTGGCGATTTCCGCGAGCCTGGCCGGCCGCTCGGATCATCCGGTGTCTCAAGCGATTGCCAAGGCGGCGCAAGATGGCGCCCCGTTGCCGGTGGAAGCGTTCGAGGCCCTTGCGGGTCTTGGCGTGAAGGGCGAGGTGCAGGGGCGCGTGTACCACTTGGGCAATCATCGTCTGGTGCATGAGGCCGGGTATTGTTCGCCGCAGCTCGAAGCGCAGCTTGAAGCGCTGGAGAGCGAGGGCAAAACCGTGGTGCTGCTGTTCGATGCTTCAGGACCTCTAGCCTTGTTTGCGGTTGCCGATACGGTCCAGGACAGCAGCCGTGAAGCCATCTCGCAGCTGCACGCCCTGGGCGTGAAGACGATGATGCTGACGGGCGATAACCCGCACACCGCCAAAGCGATCGCGGCCCAAGTGGGCATAGATCAGGCGCAGGGCAATCTGCTGCCCACTGACAAGCTGCAGGCCATCGAAGCCTTGTACGCGCAGAACCATCGGGTGGGCATGGTCGGCGACGGCATCAACGACGCACCGGCGCTGGCCCGGGCCGAGATCGGTTTTGCCATGGCGGCAGCGGGTACGGACACCGCCATCGAAACCGCTGATGTGGCGCTGATGGACGATGATCTGCGCAAGATTCCTGCGTTCATTCGCCTCTCGCGCGACACTGCTGCAGTGCTCAAGCAGAACATCGCGCTGGCGCTGGTGATCAAGGTTATCTTTCTGGGCATTACCTTCGCCGGCATGGCCACCATGTGGATGGCCGTGTTCGCCGACATGGGCGTGAGCCTGCTGGTGGTGTTCAACGGGCTGCGGTTGTTGAAGAAGTAGCCCTAGGTCTGGCTGAGCCCCACGCTCCGCGAGGTACGCACTCATTGAGTATCCGGATGCTGCAAACAACCGTAGGAGCCGGCGTGCTGGGGAAGGCATTGGGTCAGTCACATGTTTGGTCGACTGACACACCGTATTCGCGGGCAAGCGCGCTCCTACACCGGCTCAGCGTCGGGTGAAGGATTGATGTCAGGCATCACATACGAGGATGACGGAGCAAGGTTGGCGGATGACGGATCAAGGTTGACCGCTGTCTGTAAGAGCCGGCCTGCTGGCGGATGCTTCGGGTCAGTCACCTGTTTTGTCGACTGACACACCGTATTCGCGGGCAAGCGCGCTCCTACACCGGCTCAGCTTCGGGTGAAGGATTGATGTCAGGCACCACATACGGCGGATGACGGGTCAGGTTGGCGGATGACGGATCAAGGTTGACCGCTGTCTGTAAGAGCCGGCTTGCTGGCGAAGGCATTGGGTCAGTCACTGCTTTGTCGACTGACACACCGTATTCGCGGGCAAGCGCGCTCCTACACCGGCTCAGCGTCGGGTGAAGGATTGATGTCAGGCATCACATACGAGGATGACGGAGCAAGGTTGGCGGATGACGGATCAAGGTTGACCGCTGTCTGTAGGAGCTGGCTTGCTGGCGAATGCGTCGGGTCAGTCACCTGTTTTGTCGACCGATCCACTGTGTTCGCCAGCAAGCCGGCTCCTACAATTCGATTCCCAACCCAAGTCCCAACCCAAGTCCCAAGCCCAAGCCCAAGCCCAAGCCCAAGCCGAAGCCGAAGCCGAAGCTCAAGCCGAAGCCCCGACTCTCCTTGATGATCGTGCCCACGCTCTGCGTGGGCACGCGGCTGGTGGGCGCTCCGCGTCCTTTGACGCGCCAGGCTACTTCCCGTACTTCTCCCGTCCCCACGCGATCATCTCGTGCAGCAAAGTCTTCAATACCTCCCGCGTCGGCTCGGCTAGGTCGGGGCGATAGTGGAAAGGCACGAACTCGTCCATGTAGGTGCTCTGGGCCAGCTCCAGTTGCACGGCATGGACATGGTTAGCCGGGTCGCCGTAGTGACGGGTGATATGGCCGCCCTTGAAGCGACCGTTCAGGACATGGCTGTACTGCTTGGCGGCGGCGCAGGTCGCATCGAGACGCTGGGCCAGCGCTTCATCACAGCTGGCGCCATTGAAGGTGCCAAGGTTGAAGTCCGGCAGCCGGCCGTCGAACAAATGGGGGATGTGCCCGCGAATGGAGTGCGCGTCGAACAACAGCGCATAACCGAACTCGGCGCGCAGGCGCTCCAGCTCGTTGCGCAGCGTGTTGTGATACGGCGTCCAAATCTGCTCCAGATACGTCGCGCGTTCTTCCTTGCTCGGCGCCAAACCGTCCTTGAACAAGGGATCGCCTTCAAACAGCGTGGACGGGAACAGGCCGGTGGTGGCTCCCGCGTAAAGAGGCGTGTCGTCGGAAGGGCGATTGAGGTCGATCACGTACCGCGAATATTCTGCCGACAGCACGCTGGCGCCCAGGTCATCAGCGAAGTCGTACAAGCGTGGAATGTGCCAGTCGGTGTCCGGCAGGCTCACGGCTTCGTCCACCAGACCGTCACGCACGGCGGGCGTCAGGTGCTGGCCGGGGTGGGGCATGCTGATCAACAGCGGTACACGACCGCGAGTAAAACTCAGAACCTTGTCCACAGTATTCTCCTGATTAGAGGGCGCGTTCCACGCCATGACGCACGACGCGTTTATCCAGATCGCCGCCCAGCCAATAGGCCAGATCAGCGGGACGTTCAATGTTCCATGCCACGAAGTCGGCGGTTTTGCCGACCTCCAGCGAACCATGGGTATCCGCCATGCCCAGCGCTTGAGCGGCGTGAATTGTGGCGCCGGCCAAGGCCTCTTCCGGCGTCATGCGAAACAGCGTGCAGGCCATGTTCAGCATCAACCTCAGTGACAGGCCTGGCGAGGTGCCCGGGTTGAGGTCGGTGGAGATGGCAATCTTCACACCGTGTTTGCGCAGGGCGTCCATGGGCGGCAACTGCGTCTCGCGCAGGAAATAGAATGCGCCGGGCAGCAACACAGCGACCGTGCCCGCGGCGGCCATCGCGATGGCGTCTTCTTCGGTCATGAACTCCAGATGATCAGCCGACAGCGCCTGGTAGCGCGCCGCGAGGCTTGAGCCATGCAGAGAGGAGAGCTGTTCGGCATGCAGCTTGACCGGCAGGCCCAGCTGGCCCGCCGTGATGAAAACCTGCTCGACCTGGGCCGGTGAAAACGCCAGGTACTCGCAGAAGGCATCAACCGCATCCACGAGATTCTCGGCCGCAAGCGCCGGCAGCATTTCGCTGCAGATGTGGGCGATGTAGTCGTCGGCGCGGTCTTGGTATTCCGGGGGCAGGGCGTGGGCGGCCAGGCAGGTGCTGCGCACGGTGACCGGCAGATTTTCACCCAACTGGCGAATCACCCGCAGGATCTTGCGCTCGCTGACCAAGTCCAGGCCGTAGCCGGATTTCATTTCAATGGTGGTGACGCCGTCCTTGAGCAAATGCAGCAGGCGACGCTCGGCGCTGGCGTAGAGTTCTTCTTCGCTGGCGGCGCGGGTGGCGCGCACGGTGCTGGCGATGCCGCCGCCTGCAGCGGCAATCTCCGCGTAACTGACCCCTTGCAGGCGTTGCTCGAATTCACCGCTGCGGTTCCCGCCAAACACCGTGTGCGTGTGGCAATCGATCAGACCTGGCGTTACCCACGCGCCATTGAGGTCCACACGCTTGAGGTCGCGCTGCTCGGGCAGCGCATCAAGAGGCCCGATCCAGATGATCTGCGCGCCGTCGGTCACGATGGCAGCGTCTTCGATAATCGAGTAGCTGCCGTTCGCCATGGTTGCTGCGTGACAGTGGTGCCAGAGAGTTTTCATCAGTACCTCCAGAGAAAAAATCATCCTGCGTCGGGCACCGGCCGTAGGAGCCGGCTTGCTGGCGAAGCAAGTGCATCATTGAACGCAAATTCACCTGCCCCAACCCGTTCGCCAGCAAGCCGGCTCCTACAGGTTCTGCATCAGCTGTTCGACGTAGCCTTCATCAGGTTCTGCTTCGGTTTGACCCAAATCCAGTAGGCAACCACCAGCAACACGATCCATACCGCCCCGACCACCAGCGCGGCCTGGCTGTCCGGGAAGTAACCCAGCACGCCAAACACGAACACCATGAACAACGTGGCGACAATGGGGGCCACGGGCCAGAACGGCACCGGGAATTTAAGCTGTGCCACCTCTTCTGCGCTCATCGAACGGCGCATGGCAATCTGCGTGACCAGAATCATCAGCCACACCCAGACCGTTGCAAATGTCGCGATTGAAGCAATCAGCAGGAACACGTTTTCAGGGATCAGGTAATTCAGCACGACGCCGCAAAGCAGCGCGGCGCCCATCACCAGCACGGTCATCCAGGGCACGCCATGGGCAGACAGCTGCGCGAATCCTTTCGGGGCCTGACCCTGTTTCGCCAGGCCGTACATCATGCGTCCTGCGCCAAAGACATCACTGTTGATCGCCGATACGGCCGCTGTAATCACCACGATGTTGAGAAGCGTCGCAGCGGAGGAAATCCCCAAGTGGTCGAAGATCTGGACGAACGGGCTGCCTTGGCTGCCGATCTGCTGCCATGGATACAACGACATCAGCACGAAGAGGGTAAGCACGTAAAACAGCAAGATGCGCAGCGGCACGGCGTTGATGGCACGGGGAATCACGCGCTCGGGGTTGCGCGCTTCCCCGGCCGTGATGCCGATGATTTCGATGCCGCCAAAGGCGAACATCACCACGGCCAGCGAGGCGACGAGCCCACCGACGCCGTTGGGCATGAAACCGCCATAGGCCCAGAGATTGCTCACGCTGCTGACACCGCCCCCGGCCACCGAGCCAATGCCGAACAGCATGATGCCGAAGCCCGCCAGAATCATCGCGATGATGGCACCGACCTTGAGCAGCGACAGCCAGAACTCCAGCTCACCGAAGACTTTGACACTGCACAGGTTGAGTGCGCCGATCAGAAAGACGATGCCCAGCACCCAGATCCAGCGTGGAACATCGGGGAACCAGAAGCCCATGTAGATACCGAACGCCGTGACATCGGCCAGACAGACGATGATCATTTCAAAGGCGTAGGTCCAGCCGAGGACGAATCCCGCCAGTGGACCCAGATAGGTGGTTGCGTACTCGCCGAATGACCCGGACACCGGGTTGCGGACAGCCATTTCGCCAAGGGCGCGCATAACCATGTACACCGCAGCGCCAGCGATGATGTACACCAGCAAGACCGCGGGGCCGGCCAGTTTGATCGCTGACGCCGAACCGTAGAACAACCCGGTACCAATGGCCGAGCCCAGCGCCATGAAGCGAATGTGACGGGCGCTGAGCCCGCGTTTCAGATCTGTAGCGTTTTGCGATGTCATTTCACACGTTCCTAGTCTTACTTTTTGCTGCGAAATGAGTGCCTTTGTAGGAGTGAGCTTGCTCGCGATTAGGTTGTGTCAGATGGCAAATGCGTTTCTGACCCATTGCATCGCGAGCAAGCTCACTCC
Source organism: Pseudomonas sp. ME-P-057 (assembly GCF_030208975.1). Classification (NCBI taxonomy): domain Bacteria; kingdom Pseudomonadati; phylum Pseudomonadota; class Gammaproteobacteria; order Pseudomonadales; family Pseudomonadaceae; genus Pseudomonas; species Pseudomonas sp. ME-P-057. Next base: position 129,526 of record NZ_JARVSX010000018.1, on the reverse strand, counting down.
AACAGGGGACGATCCCCCCACTCATTTCAACGACGGGCCATCCTGGCCCGTCCCGATCAGAAACTCGGCAGCAGGTCAGCAGAAACCAGTTCGCTCAGGCAGTTGGAAGCCAGCAGCTCGGTGGCGGCTTCGATATCAGGGGCGAAAAAGCGGTCTTTCTCGTAGAAAGGCACTTTGCCGCGCAGGGTAGTGCGGGCAATTTCCAGTTTCTCGGAGGTTTTCAGACCGTTGCGCAAGTCCAGACCCTGACACGCAGCCAGCCATTCTACAGCCAGCACGCCGCGAGTGTTCTCCGCCATTTCCCACAACCGCTTGCCAGCGGCAGGTGCCATCGACACATGGTCTTCCTGGTTGGCGGAGGTCGGCAGGCTGTCGACACTGTGCGGATGGGACAACGCCTTGTTTTCACTGGCCAGCGCTGCGGCCGTGACCTGAGCAATCATAAAGCCTGAATTCACCCCGCCATTGGCCACCAGGAACGGCGGCAGCTGCGACATGTGCTTGTCCATCATTAGCGAAATGCGACGCTCGCTGAGCGAACCGATTTCGGCAATGGCCAGCGCCAGGTTGTCGGCGGCCATGGCAACCGGTTCGGCATGAAAGTTACCGCCGGAGATCACTTCGCCCTCAGCGGCAAAGACCAGCGGGTTGTCCGACACCGCGTTGGACTCGATCGCCAGCACTTCGGCGGCCTGGCGCATCTGAGTCAGGCAGGCGCCCATGACTTGGGGTTGGCAACGCAAAGAGTAGGGGTCCTGAACCTTGTCGCAGTCGCGGTGGGAATCAGACACCTGGCTGCCCTCGCCGAGCAGGTCGCGAAGGGCTGCAGCCGAATCGATCTGCCCGCGCTGGCCGCGTGCCGCATGGATGCGTGCGTCGAACGGCGCGCGCGAACCGAGCACCGCTTCTACGGTCAGCGCACCGCAGCTCAGGGCGCCGGCAAACAGGTCTTCGGCCTCAAACAGGCCGCGCAAAGCGTAAGCCGTCGAAACTTGGGTGCCGTTGAGCAGCGCCAGTCCTTCTTTGGCCGCCAGCGTCAGCGGCGTGAGCCCGGCGATCGCCAGCGCTTCGACGGCGTTCAGCCACTGGCCCTTGTGACGCGCCTTGCCTTCGCCCAATAGCACCAGCGACATATGCGCCAGCGGGGCCAGGTCGCCGGATGCGCCCACTGAGCCTTTCAGTGGAATGTGCGGATAGACCTCGGCATTGATCAGGGCAATCAGCGCGTCGATGACCTGACGACGGATCCCCGAAAAGCCGCGGCTCAGGCTGTTGACCTTGAGCACCATGATCAGGCGCACCAGCGCATCACTGATCGGCTGACCCACCCCTGCAGCGTGAGACAGCACCAGCGAGCGCTGCAGGTTTTCAAGGTCGGCGCTGGCAATGCGCGTCGAGGCGAGCAAGCCGAAGCCGGTGTTAATGCCGTAGGCAGTGCGGTTCTCGGCGAGGATTTGCTCGACGCAGGCCACGCTGTCCTCAATCTGCCGATTGGCGCTGGCGTCCAGGGTCAGCGTCACAGGTTGCTGATAGATCGCGCGCAATTGAGCCAGAGTCAGCTGGCCGGGGATCAGATTCAGCGGGGTCGCCTTTTGGGTGTTGGTCACGATGCTGCTACTCCTGAAGGGGTTTCGGTCGTCTGCACTGAACCGGCTCCTGCCTGTCCTGCGCGGGTTGCGCTTGCCCAGCGACCGTTGTTGTCGGTGTCGGTGTCGGTGTGAGCTGTCGCGTAATCGCGGCAGCACTGAAATACGGTTTCCAGTGACTCTTCGTTTTTGAGCAGGGTCACGCTGCTGGCGATGTCCGGCGCCAGCCAGCGGTCTTCGTCGTACGCCGGTACGCGCTCACGCAGCAGCCGCCACGCGGCCTCGGTGCCGACGCCGAAACGCGGGCCCTTGAAGAACTCGAACGCCTGCGCGGCCAGCAAGTACTCGATGGCGAGGATCTGCGTCACGTTTTCCAGCACCTTGTGCAGCTTCAAGGCAGCGCTGGTGCCCATGCTCAGATGATCCTCCTGCAGCCCGGAGGTCACGTAGTTGTCGATGACCGCCGGTTGTGCCAGCTGGCGGTTTTCGGCGCACAACGAGGCAGCCACGTACTGGGTGATCATCATCCCGGAGTTGACCCCCGGCTGACTGACCAGAAACGCCGGAAGACCGCTGACGGTCGGGTTGATCAGCCGGTCGAGGCGTCGCTCGGCAATCGAACCCAGCTCGGCCATGGCAATCGCCAGCAGGTCAGCCGCCATCGCCACTGACTGGCCATGGGGGTTGGCCTGGGAGACGACGCGACGCGCCTCGGGCGTGCCGAGCAGCAGCGGGTTGTCGGTGGCGGAGTTGAGCTCGATCTCGATCTGGCGCGTGGCGTGGGCCAGCTGATCGCGGGTAGCGCCGTGCACCTGCGGGATCGAGCGAATGCTCAAGGCGTCCTGAGTGCGGATGCCCTGACTGTTGGCCAACACTTCACTGCCCGCCAATAGCCCGCGCAGGTTCCTTCCAACCTGCTGCATGCCGGGGTGCGGCTTGAGCGCAATAATGGTTTCGTCGAAGGCATCCAGCTGACCGCGCAAACCCTCGAAAGTCATGGCGGCGATCACATCAGCCCACTGCATCAGGCGATTGACGTCGCCGATGGCCAAGCAGCTGAGGCCGGTCATGCACGGCGTGCCGTTGACCAGGCACAAACCGTCTTTCGCGCCGAGTTCGACTGGCGACAGGCCTTCTTCGCTGAGCGCCTGCAACGCCGACATCGTCTGCCCGCGATAACTGACCTGGCCCACGCCGAGAAGCGCTACGCCGATGTGCGCCATGTGCGTCAGATACCCCACCGAGCCCTGCGAGGGCACTTGCGGCGTGATGCGTCGATTGAGCAATGCGAGCAACGCGTCGACCACCCGGCGATGAATCCCGGACTTGCCCTGGCTGTAGTTGATGATCGCGGCGCACGTGATGGCGCGAGTCTGTTCATCCGGTAACGCCGGGCCGACGCCGCAGGCATGGCTGAGCAATGTATTGCGCGACAGTCGGCTCAGCTGTTCACCGGCCAGGGACACGTTGCACAACGCGCCTAGCCCCGTGTTCACGCCGTAGGCGCGCTCGCCGTTGGCAACAATGCTTTGCACGATCGCCTGCGCATTATCGATGCGCGCCCAGGCGGTGTCCGACAACGAAAGTATGGCGCCATGGCGGGCAACGGCCACCACATCCTGCCAACTGACCGGGCCATCGCCGATGATGATCTGCTCTGCTCGCGACATCGCCACTGCGTCCTTAAAGAGTCGCCACGCGCCGCTGCACGAAACGATCAACGTAATCGTCGGCAGGCGAGTAGAGGATTTCCTTTGGCGTCCCGACCTGAATCAGCCGGCCGTCCTTGAGGATGGCAATGCGGTTCCCGATGCGAACGGCTTCGTCCAGGTCGTGGGTGATGAAGACGATGGTTTTCTTCAGGTTCGATTGCAGCTCCAGCAACTGGTCCTGCATCTCGGCGCGAATAAGGGGGTCGAGTGCGCTGAACGCCTCGTCCATCAGGATGATGTCGGTATCGGCCGCCAGTGCGCGCGCCAGGCCAACGCGTTGGCGCATGCCGCCGGAGAGCTGGTGCGGATACTTCTTTTCGTAGCCCTGCAAACCGACCGTGGTGATCCAGTGCTGCGCGCGCTCGGCGCACTGCGCTTTGCTTTCGCCGCGAATCGTCAGGCCGTATGCCACGTTGTCGATCACGGTCTTGTGGGGCAGCAGGCCGAAGCTCTGGAAGACCATGCTGATCTTGTGCCGCCGGAAGTTGCGTAGCGCTTCCATGTCGTAGGTCAGAATGTTCTCGCCATCGACCAGAATCTCGCCGCTGGTGGGATCGATCAGGCGATTGAAGTGACGCACCAGTGTCGACTTGCCCGAGCCGGACAAACCCATGATCACGAAGATCTCGCCGCTGGAGATCGACAGCGACAGGTCGTTCACTCCGACCACACAGCCCGTCTGCGCCAGGACCTGATCCTTGCTCTGGTTGTTCTGGACCATCGTCAGCGCGTCTTTGGCGCGGTTGCCGAAGATTTTGTACACGTTCTTGACGACGATCTTGCCGTCCGTGGTTAGCGGATTCCCGGAATTCATGGTCTCTACGCTCATTTGTTCGCCTCATGCCGTGGGCGGCCGTAGGCCTGCGTAATGCGATCAATCACGACCGCCAGAATAACGATGGCCAGCCCCGCTTCCAGACCGCGTCCGACGTTGAGGGTCTGAATGCCGACCAGAACGTCTTCGCCCAATCCGCGGGCGCCGATCATCGAGGCGATCACCACCATCGACAGCGCCATCATGGTGGTCTGGTTAATGCCCGCCATGATGCTGGGCAGGGCCAGCGGTAGCTGCACGCCGAACAATTGCTGCCAGCGGTTGGCGCCGAACGCGTTGATCGCTTCCATGACCTCGCCGTCCACCTGACGAATGCCCAGATCGGTGAGGCGGATCAGCGGCGGTGCGGCATAAATGACGGTAGCGAAAATGGCCGGCACCTTGCCGAGGCCGAACAGCATCAGCACCGGGATCAGGTACACGAAACTGGGCATGGTCTGCATGATGTCCAGCAAGGGCATCAACACCGAGCGCAGGCGATTGCTGCGCGCCGAGAGTATGCCCAGCGGAATGCCGATGATCACCGAGATCAGCGTGGCGACGAGCATCAACGCCAGCGTCTGCATGAGCTTGTCCCACAGCCCGACGGCACCGACCAGAAACAGCAGGCCGACGATGACCACCGTGGTGGTGATCTTGCGCGTGGCGTGCCAGGCGATCAGCCCGACGATTGCCAGCAACAGCCACCAGGGTGCGATGCGCAGCAGGCCTTCGAGCTTGACGATGGCCCACAGCAACGTGTCGGAGATGTGCCGGAACACATCGCCGTAGTTGGTGACCAGCTTGTCGACCCAGTCATTGACCCAGTCGGCGATGGAAAACGTGAAGCTTTCGGGGAACATAGGGTTATCTCATTCAAATACTGGGCGCGGGTACGCTGCTCTGGTTGATGCCGAGGTCAGTGGCTGACGGCAAATGTGTGGGAGCGAGCTTGCTCGCGAAATGCTTGCATCCACCCCCATTTTCGCCGCCTGACCCTCCGCATTCGCGAGCAAGCGAAGGCCCACAGGTTCGAGTGCCGTCGTGTCGCATGGCACCCGGATCAAGGTCTTACAACGAAGCATCCACCTTCTTCGCCGCATCCTCGCTCACCCACTGATGCCACACTTCCGGGTGTTCCTTGAGGAAGATCTTCGCCAGCTTCGGCGACTCGATGCGCTCCTTGGTCATGCGCGCCAGATTCTGGTTGAGCAGATCGATCGGGATATTGACCTTCTCCATCACCGATACCAATTCAGGGGCCTGCTCGTGGAACGCCTTGGACAGCCCTACCTTGATCTCGATGGTTTTGTTCACGCCGGCTTTTTCTTCCAGACGCACCATGTCCACCTGGCCCATCAGCGGCGTTGGCGACCAGTAATAAGCCAGGATCGGCTCGCCACGTTTGTAGCTGGAGAGAATTGCGGCATCCAGCGCCGGACCGGTGCCAGGGCGGAAGTTGGTGTACTTGTTTTCCAGACCGTAGCTTTTCAGCATTTCGCTGTTTTCCAGCTCACAGGTCCAGCCGGCGGGGCAGTTGTAAAAACGGCCCTTTTCCGGTTCTTCAGCGTCTTTGAACAGTGCAGCGTACTTGCCCAGGTCAGCGATCGATTTCAGGTCCGGCGCCTTGGCTTCCAGCTTGCGTTTGGCGTCGCCTTCAATCACATAACGCGGCACGTACCAACCTTCCACGGCGCCCTTGACCGGTGAACCGACGCCGACCACTTTGCCGGCCGCCTGCGCCTTGTTCCACACCTCGCTGCGGCCCACCCATTCTTCTGCGAATACCTGAATGTCGTTGGTGCTCAGGGCGTTTTCCATGGTGATGGAGTTGCCCGGCAGGCTGTCCACTTCGCACCCGTAGCCCTTGTTCAGCACGACTTGCAGCACATCGGTCAGCAGCATCGCGCTTTCCCAGTTCAAGCCGGCGAATTTCACCGGTTTGCCGGACTCGCACCATCCCGCAGCCTGACTGGCGCCACTGGCGAGCACGCCAGCGGTGAGCAACGTGGATAGCAGGGCTTTTTTCGTGTTCATTGAGTGACGCTCCGGTCTTGTAGTGGATGGCGGCAGTAGCGAAAACAGATGGCGTCCAGCCCTGGGGAGAGGCACTTGTCGGCCTCGTCCCGCTTCTCTCTCCAACATGCCCCTTCAACAGACGTGCATGACGAACGGTCAGTTCACCGCCGTATGCTCCGGGGCACCGGTGCGGCCGGCGTGAGTCGTGTTCGGCTCCGGCGGCAAAATCAAGCGATCGGCCACGTTGCCCGGCCACCGCTTCGCCGCCACGTAGTACAGCACAGCAGGCACAACCAGGCCGATGATCCACGAGATATCCGTATCGTCGAGGCTTGCCACCAGTGGGCCGGTGTAAAAATGCGTTGAGATGAACGGCATCTGGATCAGCACGCCCAGCACATAGATGCTGATGCCCATGGCGTTCCAGCGGCCATACCGACCGTTGGGGTCAGACAATGCCGGAATGTCGTAGCGTTCTTTGGTGATGCAGTAAAAATCCACCAGATTGATTGCGCTCCATGGCGTGAAAAACGCCAGCAGGAACAGGATGAAGGCCGAGAAATCCTTCAGGAACGAATCTTTGCCCAGTAACGCAAGCGCCGTTGCAATTCCGACCATCGCGAAAATGTATGTCAGGCGTAGCGCGCTGGAGATGTGCCGATTGCCCCGGAAGCCGCTGACGATGGTGGCAATGGACATGAAGCTGCCATAGGCATTGAGCGTGGTGATGGTCACCTTGCCGAACGCGATGCTGAAGTACAACGCGGCTGCGACGGCGCCGGTCCCGCCAAGCCCGACGATGAACGAAACCTCATGATGCGCGAAGTTCTTGCCCGCCAGTGCGGCGGCAAATACTCCGAACACCATGGACGCTTGCGCGCCAATCACGGAGCCCAGGCCCACTGCCCAGAAGGTCTTGCCGGCTGGCGTGGTGCGCGGCAGATAGCGTGAGTAGTCCGCGACATATGGGCCGAAGGCGATTTGCCAGGAGGCTGACAAAGAGATGGCCAGCAGGAAACTGCTCAGCGAGAAGTGCCGGTTGTCCAGCAACGCGCCTACATCGTTGCCCGTCAACAGCGCGGCGAACAGGTAAACGAAGGCGATGACCCCGATGATGCTGGCGACCCGGCCAATCATGTGAATCACGCGGTAGCCGAACACCGTCAGCACCACGATGGCTGCGGCGAAGATCAGCACGCCTTGCCAGTCCGGTACGTTGATCAGCTGTGCCACTGCCTGGCCTGCGAGCAGCGAACCGCTGGCGGAAAAACCGATGTACATCAGGCACACCAGCACCAGCGGAATAACGGCGCCGTAGACGCCGAACTGCACTCGACTGGAAATCATCTGCGGAAGCCCCAGCTTCGGGCCTTGCGCCGCGTGCAGCGCCATGACACCGCCGCCGATGAGCTGACCGATAAGCAGACCGATCAGCGACCAGAACACATCGCCCCCCAGCACGACGGCAAGTGCGCCCGTGACGATGGCGGTAATCTGCAGGTTGGCGCCAAGCCACAGGGTGAACTGGCTGAACAGACGCCCGTGTCGTTCGGCATCAGGGATGTAATCGATCGAGCGCCGCTCGATCACGGAAGCAGGTGCAGCGCGGTCATCTGTGACAGCCATGGCGAATATCCCCGTAAAGCGAATGTTGGCACGCGTACGTGCGCTGCCGAATCCCTGTAGGAGCGCGCTTGCCCGCGATAAGGGCCGAAGGACCTTCACGCGGTGTGTCGCCTGCCACTTTTGGGACGGCTGACGTGATTTAGCGAGCAAGGTGGAGCGCCACCCGGTTACTCCGACAGTGGCCTGCGTATCAGCGGATCATCGGCAGGTTCAAACCCTGCTCTTTGGCGCAGTCGATCGCGATCTGATAACCGGCATCGGCATGACGCATCACCCCGGTGGCCGGGTCGTTGTGCAGGACGCGGGCAATTCGCTCGGCCGCTTCATCGGTGCCGTCACAGACGATCACCATGCCCGAATGTTGCGAGAAGCCCATGCCGACGCCACCACCGTGATGCAGCGACACCCAGGTCGCGCCGCTCGCGGTGTTGAGCAAGGCATTGAGCAGCGGCCAGTCGGACACGGCGTCAGAGCCGTCCTGCATCGATTCGGTCTCACGGTTCGGGCTGGCGACCGAGCCGGAATCCAGGTGATCGCGACCGATCACGACCGGCGCTGACAGCTCGCCGCTGCGGACCATTTCATTGAACGCCAGGCCCAACTTGGCACGCTGACCCAGGCCGACCCAGCAGATACGCGCTGGCAGGCCCTGAAAGCTGATGCGCTCACGGGCCATGTCCAGCCAGTTGTGCAGATGTGCGTCGTCCGCGATCAGCTCTTTGACTTTGGCGTCGGTCTTGTAGATGTCTTCAGGGTTGCCTGACAACGCTGCCCAGCGGAACGGGCCTACGCCACGGCAGAACAACGGACGGATGTAGGCGGGTACGAAGCCCGGGAAGTCGAAAGCATTGGTCACGCCTTCTTCCTTGGCCATTTGACGGATGTTGTTGCCGTAGTCGAATGTCGGCACGCCCATTTTCTGGAACGCGAGCATGGCTTCGACGTGCTCGGCCATCGACTGCTTCGCGGCCTTGACCACGGCGGCAGGCTCGGAGGCGGCACGCTCGCGGTACTGCTCCCAGGTCCAGCCCTTTGGCAAATAACCATTGAGCGGGTCGTGGGCGCTGGTCTGGTCGGTGACCATGTCCGGACGCACGCCCCGACGGACCATTTCCGGGAGGATTTCGGCAGCGTTTCCGCACAAGGCGATGGAGATCGCCTTGCCTTCGGCGGTGTATTTGGCAATGCGGGCAAGCGCGTCGTCGAGGTCGGTGGCTTGCTCGTCGACGTAGCGGGTTTTGAGGCGGAAATCGATGCGGCTCTGCTGGCATTCAATGTTCAGCGAGCAGGCGCCGGCCATCCCGGCAGCCAGCGGCTGCGCGCCACCCATGCCGCCCAGGCCTGCGGTCAGCACCCAACGGCCGTTGAGGTTACCGTCGTAGTGCTGGCGACCGGCTTCGACGAAGGTTTCGTAAGTGCCCTGAACGATGCCCTGGCTACCGATGTAGATCCAGCTGCCGGCGGTCATCTGGCCATACATCGCAAGGCCCTTGGCGTCCAGTTCGTTGAAGTGTTCCCAGCTCGCCCAATGCGGCACCAGATTGGAGTTGGCGATCAGCACGCGGGGCGCGTTGCTGTGGGTTTTGAACACGCCGACCGGTTTGCCGGACTGCACCAGCAGGGTCTCGTCATCGTTCAGGTGGGTCAGGCTTTCGACGATCTTGTCGTAGCACTCCCAATTACGTGCCGCGCGACCGATCCCGCCGTAGACCACCAGTTCGTTCGGGTTCTCGGCGACCTCCGGGTCGAGGTTGTTCATCAACATGCGCAGCGGCGCCTCGGTCAACCAGCTTTTGGCGGTCAGCTGAGTGCCACGGGCTGCGCGGATTTCCACATCGCGGCGTTTGGTCCATTGCTGAGCAGGGGTCTTGTTGTCAGTAGTCACTTAACGATCCTCGATGGTCAATCCGCCGCGACGCAAGGGCCGTGACGAAAGCGGTAACAGGGTTCTGCAATGAGCCTTTCCCGAGCGGTAGGGCAGGGATGATCGCCCCAAGAGAACTCATGCTTACTTGTACATACAAGCATATGCAACCAAGGGGCCAATGTTGATCGAGCGCGCGTAGAAATCCCGTCGGCCTGCTCTGCGGCGGGCCTGACGAAGTTTGAAGGGGCACGAGGTAGAGCCTGCGATAGAGGCGACAGGAAGGAAATTGTTACTTTTCGGTGCGCATGCCCCAGCGCAGTGCGTGGCTGGGGTAACAAAAAAGTTGCGAACGCCTCAGTCCTCTGTAGGAGCCGGTTTGCTGGCGAACGCAGTGGATCTGGCATGAAGATGTTGAATGACACATCGCTTTCGCCAGCAAGCCGGCTCCTGCAGACCGCCTAAGGCTTCGATCCATCATTTATCGCGAAACCGGTGTAGGAGCGCGCTTGCCCGCGATTTGGTGTGTCAGCCGACGCAGCAGTCACTGACCTGGCGCGTTCGCGTGCAAGGCGTCGCCACCCGGTCGCTCCTACAGACCGAGGTGACTTCGCTCCCATCATCCGTTGCAAGGCGCTGGGGATCGACGAATGGGTTCAGTGCTTGGCCATTTTGCTGCGCAGCAACAGTACGCCGGCAATGGCCGAGGCGATTGAGCCCAGCAAAACGCCCACTTTCACCTCGTCAATCAGATGCGCTGCACCCGGAAAGGCTAGGTTGCCGATGAACAGGCTCATCGTGAAACCAATCCCGCAGAGCAGGGCGACGCCATAAAGCTGCGTCCAGTTACTGCCTTCCGGCAACGTCGCAAGCCCTGCTCGAATCGCCAGCAGCGCAGCGAGAAATACCCCGACCTGCTTGCCGATAAACAGACCCAGCGCCACACCCAGCGGGACCGGGTCGACCAGATTGCCGAGGCTGATGCCTGACAGCGACACGCCCGCGTTGGCGAAGCCGAAAATCGGCACCACCGCGAACGCCACCCAGTAGTGCATCTTTTCTTCCAGAAACAGCAGCGGCGAGCGCGCCTCTTCCTTGCGTGTGCCCAGCGGAATGCACAGCGCCAGCGCGACGCCCGCCAATGTTGCGTGGACCCCGGATTGCAGAACGAAAAACCACAGCAGCAGACCGAGTAGCAGATACGGCAGCAAGCGCTGCACCCCCGTGCGGTTCATGATCACCAGCACGGCCAGCGTCGCAAAGGAGGCGCCAAGCATCGTCATGTTCAGGCCGCTGCTGTAGAACAGCGCGATGATGGTCACCGCGCCCAGGTCATCCAGAATCGCCAGCGCGGCGAGAAACACCTTCAACGACGTCGGTACCCGGTTGCCCAGCAGCGAGAGCACGCCCAGTGCGAAGGCGATGTCTGTGGCCGCCGGAATGGCCCAACCGCTTAGCGTTTCGGCATTACCCATGTTGACGCCAATGTAGATCAGCGCTGGCACCAGCATGCCACCCACTGCTGCAAAACCAGGCAGTGCGCGCTGTCCCCAGGTGGCGAGACCACCGGCGAGCACTTCGCGTTTGATTTCCAGACCGACCATCAGGAAGAAGATCGCCATCAACCCGTCGTTGATCCACAACTCGACCGACAACCCGCCCCACACGCTGTGCAGTGCGGCGAAGTACGTGGAGGCGAGAGGGGAGTTTGCGACGATGATCGCAGCGAGGGCGGCGCCCATCAGAATCAGGCCGCCGGCCGACTCCGATGCGAGAAAGCTGGCAAGAATGGCGAGGGCTCGTGGGCTTTCTTTATCGGTGTTGAGCGTCGTCATGGTCGTCCCTGTGCTGGCGAAAAAAACGCAACTTAACACAGGGCGCGGCGTATCAGGCGGCGAGGCTCAGCGGCGCGTCAATTCGAGCACGCACACCCGGCTTGCACGGGGCGCGTAAAGCACCACTTCAAGCAGTTCACCTTCGGCGTTGTCCAGCTGCAGACAATCATGTTTACCCAGTAATTGCGGGGGATGCTCGCCGATATTGGCAGCCATTTGCTCAGCAGTGCTGAACACCAGAAACGCGTCTGCCGAGCTGAAAAACCGCTGCGGCTGAAGTACGTCAATCCATTGCAAACGCGCACGGTAGCGCGCGGGCGAATAGATCAGGTTGAAGTCGCGTATCGGGCCGTCAAGCAGCGTGCACGCCACCTTGCTGTCGCCGCTGAATGCAAAAGGGTCGGATGGCAACAGCGGTTCACTGTCCAGGCCGTCGATGTTCAGCGTCATGCCCGCCCCTTGGAGCACCGTGATAATGCGCTGGTACCCCGCGAACACTGAAAACCCGCCCGATTCGGCAATGTCGGCGATCGACAGCCGCCAACCGAAGCCGTCGAGACCCTCGCCCGCATCCCGCGTGATTTCCTCAGTGCTGCCGCCCCCGTTCTTCCAGGGCATACGGGGATAGTCGGCGGCGCGCAGAACAGTCAGTCGGGTCATTTGCTGAAGCGTCCTTCCAGGCGGTGGCGTGAGCCGGGATGAATCAGGCGGGCGGCGGTCACCGGCTGGCGCCCCGACCACGTGCGGCGCCGAACCAGCAGGCACGGCTCGCCCTTTTCGATCTGCAGCAATTTGCATTCATCAGGCTCGGCGAGAATGGCCTCGACCACGTGCTCGCCCTCGGTCAGCGGCGCGACCTGGGAAAGGTAGGCGTACGGCGTCTGCTGAGTGAAATCTTGTTGCAGGTAATCCGGAGCGACCAGCGCATTGACGAACCGGTCTTCGATTTGCACGGGAATGTCGTTTTCGAAATGCACGATCAGCGAATGAAACACGCGCTGGCCTTCACGCATGTCCAGCGCCAGCGCACGCTCGGAACCTGCGGCTTCTTCGGTCAGGATAATCACCTGACAGGTGTGGATGTGACCGCGGGCGGCGATTTCATCGGCGATGTTATGCACTTCAAACAGCGCGGATTGAGTCTTGGGCTCGGCGACAAACGTACCGACGCCCTGCATGCGCACCAGCAGGCCTTCGGCAGTCATCTCACGCAGTGCGCGGTTGATGGTCATGCGGCTGAAGCCCAGTTGCGTGACCAACTCGCTCTCGGAGGGCACGCGATGATGGGGCGGCCAGGTGCCGTTCTGGATCTGCTGGGTGATCATGTGCTTCACCCTGGCGTACAGCGGAGCCGGACTGTCACCCATGTGGGAAGCCAGCGGCAAGTTGGCAGGCGGAGTCGGCACAGAGAAATCCTTGTTATGGCGTTATTCAGGCGAGCAAGCATACATACCGCTCACGGTCTCCACGCTAACCATTAACGCGTGTGCCGACAAGCGCGGCGCGGTTTACCGTCTCTCCAAACGTCTGTATATGTATAGACAAATTTTTGTCAGGGGTGCAGAGCCATGTCCGTTTTCTTTGCCGAACGCGCGTTGTTGCCCAACGGTTGGGCCACGAATGTGCGCTTTGAGGTCAGCGTTGATGGCCTGTTGAGCCGCGTCCAGACCGGCGCTGAATCCCATGGCGCTGAGCGGCTGAATGGCCCAGTCGTGCCGGGCATGCCCAATCTGCACTCCCATGCCTTCCAAAGGGCCATGGCAGGTCTCGCGGAAGTGGCGGGCAATCCCAATGACAGTTTCTGGACATGGCGCGATCTGATGTATCGCCTTGTGGGGCAGATCAGCCCGCAACAGCTCGGTGTCATCGCGCGACAGCTCTACATCGAGATGCTCAAGGGTGGCTTTACCTCGGTCGCGGAATTCCACTACGTCCACCAGAACATCGACGGCAAGCCCTACGCTGATCCTGCGGAGCTGGCGCTGCAGGTCAGTCAGGCGGCGGCTTCCGTAGGCATTGGCATGACCTTGTTGCCCGTCCTCTACAGCCACTCAGGCTTCGGCGGTCTGGCGCCCAACGAAGGCCAGCGCCGGTTCATCAACAGCACCGACAGTTACCTGGAGCTGCAGTCCCGGCTCAAGCCGATCATCGCGGCGCAACCCGCCCAGGCCCTGGGGCTCTGTTTCCATTCCTTGCGCGCCGTGACGCCACAGCAGATCAGTGACGTGACGGCTGCCAGTGATCCCCATTGCCCCATCCATATCCACATCGCCGAGCAGCAGAAAGAAGTGGACGATTGCCTGAGCTGGAGCGGTCGCCGGCCGTTGCAGTGGCTGTATGAACACGTCGATGTCGATGCACGCTGGTGCCTGGTTCATGCAACGCATGCCGAGCCGGACGAAGTGGCACTAATGGCGCAGAGCCATGCAATTGCCGGGCTATGCCTGACCACCGAAGCCAACCTGGGCGACGGGATATTCCCGGCGGTGGACTACATCGCCCAGGGCGGACGCTGGGGCATTGGTTCTGACAGCCACGTGTCGCTGAGCGTGGTCGAGGAATTGCGCTGGCTTGAATACGGACAGCGTCTGCGAGACCAGCGTCGCAATCGCTTGTATCGGGCCGATCAACCCATGGTCGGGCGGACGTTGTACGACGCCGCGCTGGCAGGCGGTGCCCAGGCGATGGGGCAACCGGTTGGTGCGCTGGAAGCGGGAAAGCGTGCCGATTGGCTGGTGCTCGACGGCAACGACCCGTACCTGGCGACTGCGTCGGATGATGGCATCCTCAATCGTTGGCTCTTTGCGGGAAGTGATCGTCAGATCAAGGATGTGATGGTCAATGGTCGCTGGGTCATCCGCAACGGCCATCATGACGATGAGGCGCAAAGCAGCCGCGCCTTTGCTCAGGTTTTGCGGGAGCTGCTGGGCTGATGCTTCTTCGCTGAAATGAGCCAACAACTTCGCGAGCGAGCTCGCTCCCACAGGATCGATGTACTGACTGTGAGAGCAGGCTCAGCCCTTAGGGCCGCGGCGCAATTGCAGCGCATATATCGTGGGGCGAGCCTGGTCTGGGCCGCATTCGGACGAAGGGTCAGTCCGCCTTGCCGACCTTGGAATCCGCCACGCGCCAGATCAGCTTGGTGGTGTCGTAGCCCTGTTGCTGGGCTTTCATCAGCAGATCATTGCGCACGAACTGCGGCACATGGGCTGTCCGCGACAGCAGCCACAAGAACTTGCGGTTCGGGCTGCCGACCAGTGCCACTTTGTAGTCGGGGCTCACGTATAGGACCCAGTATTCGCCTTTTGTCAGACCGGGGAAGAGGTTCGAAAACCAGTTGTCGAACACCACCCACAGCTTGTCGGTCTTGCCCTGAACCTGCGGCGAGGCTGTTCCGGTTGCCTCGTTCCATTTGCCTTCGATCGTGCGGCAGCGGTTGGTGACAGCGATGTTGCCGTCGTCCTTCAACGTGTAGTGCGCTTCGGATTGCGCGCAGTTGCGCTGGAAGAACATCGGCAGCCGCGCCAGTTCATACCATGTGCCCTGATAGCGCTTGAGGTCTACATGATCCACCGTCTTCGGCGCCATCGAGTCCTCTTGCGGGGTGACGGCGCAAGCGGTCAGCCACAATGCAGCCAGCGCCACAGCGCCATATTTCATTGCCCGACGAATAGTCATTCAAGACCCTGCCCGGAAAACAACACAACCTTATCAGCGGCGTACTGAACGCTGATAAACGTCTTGGCATCGCCCCAGGTGCAGCTCGACATCCCCAGCGCGCCGGAGCATTGCGTCGGGCTGCCGAGCAGTTGTTCGACCTGCGCCTTGGGCATGCCGGCAGACAGTTTCGAGTAATTTTCCTGCGTGACCTTGCTGCAGGCCGCCAGCAATAAGCAGAACGACAACACCGCGAGAGTGCGCAAAGACATGAGATGAAGCTCCTGAATCGAAGAAAAGCAGCGTCATAGCGCCCGGCGATAGCCGGACAGCACCGACATGATGCAGCGAGTTTAGAGGAGAGAACGCGAGGACGGGTTCCCGGAGGAATATCTTTGTCCATCGGATGCGCTGCGACACCAGACGAACAGTCTCGCTGACTGGACCAAATTCAGACTAAAATCAGTCTTTTTGGCGCGGGGAGTCGGACAGATGAAATTCTCATCGCAAATCAAACCGATCAGTTATCTGAAAAGTCACACCGCAGAAATCGTAAAGCACCTCTCAGAAAGCAGGGAGCCTCTGCTGATCACCCAAAACGGCGAGGCAAAGCTTGTGGTCATGGACGTCAAGTCCTACGAAGAGCAAATGGAGACTTTTGCACTCCTGAAGATATTGGCGTTAGGAAGCAGGGAAATCGAGAAGGGCGAATATGAAAGCGTTGAAGACGTGTTTGATGAGCTAGACAGGATTGGCAAGGAATGAGTTTGAAGGTCGTGATCCTCAACTCCGCAAAGCAGGATTTGAAGGAGCTACGCAGCTATGTGTTGGCCAGATTCTCCGACTCGGTCTGGTCAGATACCTCGATGCAGCTAAAGAAAGCGATGCAGCTGCTCTCCGTAACTCCTTACGCTGGGGCCGTTCCTGAAGAAATAGAGACGCTGAACCTGAGTGAGTATCGCCAGATCGTGTCGGGTAAAAACCGCATCATTTATGAGATCAGGCAGGAATTCGTTTTTATTCACGCAGTAATCGATGTGCGCCGAGATATGGTCTCGCTGCTGACGAGGCGTCTGCTACGCATCAGTCATTGATTTTTATCGCGCTTCTTTGGCCGCCGCTATTGTGAGGCGGGCATCAAGACTGCGACATGACAAACGTCGGCCAACAAGGGGAATGGCCGCCAAAGGCGGCCATTCAGGACGTTATTCCTTGTGATACGCCGTTGCGCGTTCTACTTCTTCCTTCGAACCCAGGAACACGGCGACGCGCTGATGCAAGCCCTCCGGCTGGATGTCGAGGATGCGCTGATGGCCATCGGTGGAGGCGCCGCCGGCCTGCTCAACCAGGAACGACATCGGGTTGGCTTCGTACATCAGGCGCAGCTTGCCGGGCTTTGAAGGCTCGCGGGAGTCGCGCGGGTACATGAACAGACCGCCGCGGGTCAGGATGCGGTGCACGTCGGCAACCATTGCCGCGACCCAGCGCATGTTGTAGTTCTTTTTCAGAGGGCCGTCTTCGCCCGCCAGCAACTCTTCCACGTAGCGCTTGACCGGGGCTTCCCAGTGGCGCTGATTGGACATGTTGACGGCGAATTCCTGAGTGGACTCCGGGATCTGGATGTCTTCGTGGCTGAGCACGAAGCTGCCCATTTCACGGTCCAGCGTGAAGCCTTTGACGCCGTCGCCAAGCGTCAGCACCAGCATGGTCTGCGGGCCGTAGATGGCATAACCGGCGGCGACTTGCTGGGTGCCTGGCTGCAGAAATGCTTTTTCGTTCAGCGCTTCGTTCTGGCTCAAGTACTCGTTCGGGCAGCGCAGCACCGAGAAGATCGTACCGACGGGGGCGTTGATGTCGATGTTGGACGAACCGTCCAATGGGTCAAATACCAGCAGGTAGGCACCTTTGGGGTATTTGCCGGGAATCTGGTACGCGTTGTCCATTTCTTCGGACGCCATACCGGCCAGGTGGCCGCCCCATTCGTTGGCTTCGAGCAGGATCTCGTTGGACATTACGTCCAGCTTCTTCTGCACTTCACCCTGGACGTTTTCCGTACCCATGCTGCCGAGTACGCCGCCCAGCGCGCCTTTGGAAACAGCGTGGCTGATTTCCTTGCATGCACGCGCCACCACTTCAATCAGAAAGCGCAGATCGGCAGGGGTGTTGTTGGTGCGGGTCTGCTCGATCAGATAACGACTCAAGGTAACGCGGGACATGGATAGCTCCGAAATGGGGGATAAAAACGCGCACAGTCTAGCGCGAGCGGGAATTTAATACTGCCAGTCAGACCGGTCAGGTAGTGATTGAGTTCACGGGCTACATAAGCCTAACGCGATCAGGGCAGAGAATTGGCAAACAGCGTCCGTAATTTTTTCGATGCAGGGGCGACGCAGCGCCATCACCCCGGCAGTTATTATTTGGCGCGCGTTCATTCAGCGAGCTATTCAGTCCGTCATTTGGCGCGGGAGCTGCGCAGAGTGCCCAGCGCCATCCAGGCCAGCAACATCACGCCGAGTACCAGTACGGCCCACAAGCCGATGCGCTTCATGTCCAGTCCACTCGCTTCTGCGGGTGTAACGGGTGCAGCGGGCGCCACGGGCGTTGAGGCCATGCTGGCGCGGCTCAGTGTGGCCAGTTTTTCCAGGCTGACACCGGGTATCAGCGTGGTCAGCGGCAATGCGGCACTTTTGACCGTGGGATTGCCGACGGCCAGGCTGTAAGGCGGCGCACTGCGGCCCAGGAATACCAGCTGCGTAACGCGCACGGCAAAGCTTAACGCTGGTGCGTCCTTGCCCAAGCCACCGCCTCGGTCGTCGACCTCCAGTTTCAATTGCTGGACGAGGTTCCCGGACAGCTCCATTTCGTCCTGCACGACGTCCTGACCGTTTTGGCTTAGTCGATAAAGCAGCCCGTTGTCGATCAGCTGCCACGGTGCATTGCTGTCGCGACGTCCATACAGCGTGGCCGGCGCAAGGCTGTTGGGCTGGGTGATGTCGACCTTCATCCGCTCCAGCGGCAAGGCCACAGGCAGTTGCCAGACATACACCCCGGACTTCTCGGTACGGCCGCTAATGGGTGGCGACCAACTCAGCGGCAGTACGCCGGGTTGCGTGCTGATCAGTTGCACCGCGTTGAGGGTCGGTGCCGACAACGGTGATTTCCATAGCAGCCGCAGGTAGCGGGCGCTGCGTCCCGGCAGATTGACGACGCGTTGCTCAACCAATTCCTCGGCAAATGACAGCCTCGCCACCTGACCGTCGCCCCAGCGCTGCCAATGCTGCAGGTCGTCGCTGGCCTCGATGCTGAATCGCTGAAAACCGTCGCGCTCGCTGCTCCAGTCCAGAATCAGCTGGTCCAGCGGGGCGTTGATCGCGCTGGTGTCGAGCAACCAGCCACGCAGGATTTCTTCTCCCGCTTCGATTTCGCCCTGAGGCTGGACCTCGACCAGCGTGCCGTTGGGTGTACGTTCAACGCGGATTTTCGGCTCGGCTTCCCTGGCGCCATCGCTGTTGTACAGCGGGAACCATTTCACCGCGATGGGGGTTTGATCAACTGCGCGTTGCGGCGGGCTTTGGGTAATCGCGTAGGGCTGGGCCTGGCCATCGGCATTGAACACACGCACGTCATTGAGCGTGCTTTGACGCGCGTTCAGCTGGACGCCCAGCGGCAACTCCAGTCGATACCACGGCCCCTCGCCACTGAGGGTAAGGGGGGCGTGGACAGTGAAATCATCCGGCAGGTCTTCCGCCTGACTGAGCGACGCCGCGCACAGCAATGCACCCAGCAGCGGCATGAAGAGAATGGCCTTGATGACGAACTGACGACTCAACTCAACACTCCTCACGCGCTTCATTTCAGTACAGGGTCCGCGGAATCAGCATCTGCCAGCCCCTCGTTTCGGGCCGTCTGCCGCGGCGGCAAGGGGGCGAAATATCCCACCACCAACAACAGAACGCCAACGCCGATGAAAGAGATAATCCGCTCCAGACCGCCGCGATTGCTCAGTTCGACGAAAAACAGTTTGGCCACGACGATGCCGATCAGCGCTGCGCCCACAATCCACACGTCGCGGCGCGCCCGCAGGTGACCGCCGATCATCAGCGCCAGCGCCATGAGCGTCCAGACGATGGAGAGTCCGGCCTGCACGCGCATTGATTCAAACAGCGCGTCCGGATACCAGGCGACGTCGGCCCAATGGTGAGCGGTGCGCAGGACCATGGCTGTGATCAGCGCGAATAACGACGCGCCGGCGATGGCTAACGCTGTTTTCTCGGCGCGCTCATGGCTCACGCCCAGTTGCGGCAGCTGTTGGCGGGTCCAGGCAAAGAGGGCGCCAAGGGTGATCAGCAAGCCCAGTTCAAGCGGATTCAGCAGTGGCAGGTAGGGCAACGGGTCGGCAGCGCCCTCGCTCAGCCCGTTGGCCAGCCAGAACCAGGCGAGCATCATTGCAGCCAGTGGCGCAGCGGCCAGGACGCGGTATTCGCGTGGGTACGCCGCGAGCGGCCAAGGCCAACTGCGTGAAGAGGTTATTGCCAGCAGATACAGGCTTGGCAGCAGCGCCCAGCCCAACCAGCGCCATGCGTTATACGCCTCGGACAGCACCAGCAATCCGTAACGAAGCTGCAGCGATAGAACGCCGATGATCAACCAGCAGCCGATTACGTGGGCGACGCTGCGCAAGCGGGGATGCAAGCTGCTGTCGAGTCGTTTGAGCGACCACAGGTGAGCCGCGAAAACCGCGACCCAGCCCAGCCACCCCCAGTTGGCTGCGGGGTTGTAATAGCTGCTGAAGCTCATCAACGCGAGCAAGACCGCGCTGGCCGGCGTCAGCAGCGTGCACAGTTGAGCAATGCCGGTCCAGTTCAGTTTCAGTGCGGTGACGGTCCACAGCCCGACGCTGATGGCGCCGAGAAGCAGCAGCGTCGAAAACTCGACCTCTCCCGGTACGTAATGGGTGCTGACGCACAATGCCGCCGACCACCACAGCGCGCCCCAGATCAGCAGCATGGGTTGTAACACTCGCTCGCTCAGGGAGAACCGCAGTGTGCCGACGCGCTCGACGGTGAATGCACTGACCAGGCCAGCCAATGCGATGATCAACGGCGTCCAGAAGTCGCCGTGGTTGAAGTTCGGAACGTACCAGCTCCCGATCACGCCGCAGAAGGCGACACCGGCACCCAGCTGCAGCAACAGCCCGAAGCCGCGCGCCAATAGACGGTTCTGACGCATCCCGAGCCAGAACACCGCTGCGCCTTCGACCGCCCAGGCAACGGTAGTCCATTGCGCGCTGAGGCCAAGCGGAATCGCCAGTGTGCCGAATACCACACCCAGGGAGAGGCAGGTTTCCACCAGCAGCAATGCCCGGCCCGGTGCGCGTCCGGCCAGAAACCGGGCAATGCCCATGTACAGCAAACCGAGCACCAGCGCGCTCAGCGCAGCGCCGAATTCGAGGTGTTGAACGAGCGCGTATTGCAGGCCGAAACCGACAATGGGCGTTCCGAACAACAGGCTGCCATCGACGTAGTGGGTTTGGCGCGCCGACCAGCGCAGCGTAGCGTCGCGGCTGTCATCATCAGGCCCGGCGGCATGCGCCTGCAGCGTGCGTCGGGCGAACAGCAGACCGATGGCCAGGTACATCAGGAAGAACAGAATCAGGAAAGGTTCGGTGCTCCAGAACAGCTCGGGCGTGTACGCGTCCATGCCCCAGGCGAAGCCGATGCCGAAGGTGCCGATGAAGCCGATCAGATTGAGTGGCCGCCAGGCTTTGAACCACGCGATGGCCAGAATGCCTGCATTGAGCAAGGCGAAATAGCTGAACAGTGCGACGTGGCTGCCTTCCCCGGAGGACGTCAGCAGTGGCGCGGCAAAGCCGCCCAGCGCGGCGACACAGGCAAGGGCCAGAGAGTTTTGCGTGACGGCGAGGATCGCGGAAAACGTCGTGACCGCTACCAGAAAAGTGAACGCCATTCCCGGCGCCAGCAGGGTGTGGACCTTCATTGCGGCGAACACCGTCAGGTACAGCACCGCGACGCCCGTGCCTTGCATCATCAGCGCGAACGATTCATTGCGTTGACGCAGCCACCAACCCAACGCCAACAACGCCAGCGCTGCCGCCGCTACCCCGGCATAGCGGGCCTCGATTGGAATGACCATGCCTTCGGTTGCGTAGCGCAGCAGGAACGCCAGGCCGAGGAACAGCAGTACCACGCCGACCCGCAGCACAGTGTTGCCGCCCAGCATCCAGTTTTTGGCACGCAGGATCGCGCTGTCGAACAGATTGGGTTGCGCTGAACCCTGCCATGAATCAGGCGCGTCAGCAGGTCGAGGCGGCGGAGAAGTCTGCTCGGGGCGACGCCACTCAGCGTCATGGGTGGACGCGGCTATCGGTTCAGGATCGGGAAGATCCCAAAGCAGCTCCGGCCCATCGTCGGCAAGCGGTTGAACATCCAGTGGCACGACGTCAAGCGGTGCCGGAGCCGGGGACTCCGGTAATTGCACGGCGGTGGAACTCAGTTGGCTGAGGCGCTGCTGCACCGCGTCGAGGTCCCGACGAGTTCTGGCGAGTTCAGTTTGGTGGGCGGCGCTTTCGCGCGCCAGTGCGCTCAGCCGAAGGCTCAGGCCAGCGGCGAGGCCGATGACCGCACCCACGGCACCGCCGAGTAGCGACTCGTCAAGAAGCGCACCGATAAACAGACCGACCAGCAGAAGAATCCATTGCACGCGACGACATTCCATTTTCGGCCGATTAACGGCGATGGCGGAAGTATATCGGGCATCGAGAAAGGGGAAACATTTTGTGTCGGGGAGGGAGAACTGGTCGCGGTTGCATCTGGGTCCACAAGATCCAGCGATTCCGGATTCAACGGTTAAAACGTGAGCTATAGGAGTCGATTTGCTGGCGAACACATCCGGCCAGTTACCTACCATGCGGCTGACCCAGCGCGTTCGCCAGCAAGCCGGCTCCTACAGAGGACTTCGGTGCCGCGCACAACCGCCCGCGCCCATACGACCCGCGCCGACACAATCGTCGGCGCCTAACCGGCCGTCTGCGCATGCGCTGTGTAGGAGCGCGCTTGCCCGCGAAGGCGTCAGCACATCCAACCACGTGCTTGGCTGAAAACCGCGTTCGCCAGCAAGCCGGCTCCTACAGGAGGTTTCAGTATCGCCCACAACCGGCTGCGCCCATCCGACCCCCCGCCACCGCATTCGCGGGCAAGCCGGCGCCTACAGAGGATTTCGGTACCGCACGCAATCGTCTGCGCCGACACCACTGTAGGAGCCGGCTTGCTGGCGAACGCGTCCGGCTAATCACCTCGCGCGTCCTTAATCCAGCGCGTTCCAGATTTCAGTGGCGTATTCGCGGATGGTCCGGTCCGAAGAGAACCAGCCCATGCGCGCGGTGTTTAGCACTGCCGAGCGCCACCATTCTTTCGAATCGTGCCAGCGCGCCTCCACTCTCGCTTGCGCGTGCCAGTAAGACTCGAAGTCAGCGCAGACAAAGAAGCGGTCGTAGCTGATCAACTGGTCGATCAACCCTGCGTAACGATACGGATCATCCGGCGAGAACACCCCGCCCCGGATCGCCTGCAGGACGTCATTCAATCGGCCCGATGCCGCGATGTCCTGATGGGCATTGAACTCACCGGCGTGCTTGCGCGCTTCGACTTCCTGCGCGGTCATGCCAAAGATGAACATGTGCTCAAGCCCGACCTGCTCGCTCATTTCGACGTTGGCGCCGTCGAGCGTACCGATGGTCAGCGCGCCGTTGAGGCCGAACTTCATGTTGCTGGTGCCGGATGCTTCAAGGCCCGCTGTGGAAATCTGCTCCGACAAGTCCGCCGCCGGAATGATGCTTTCCGCCAGGCTGACGTTGTAGTTGGGCATGAACACCACTTTCAAGCGGCCACGCAGCGTTGGGTCGTTATTGACCGTACGTGCGATGTCGTTTGCCAGCTTGATGATCAGCTTGGCCGAGTGATAACTGGCCGCTGCCTTGCCCGCGAAGATCTTCACGCGCGGTACCCAGTCGGTGCTTGGATCAGCGCGCATGGCCTGATACAGCGCCACTGTGTGGAACAGGTTCAGCAGCTGGCGCTTGTACTCATGGATGCGCTTGACCTGCACATCGAACATCGCCTCCGGGTTGACCACGATGCCCAGGCGCTCCTGAATAATCGTGGCCAAGGCTTGCTTGCTTTGCAGACGCTGCGCGGCAAACTCCTGCTGAAACCTCGGCTCGTCCGCCAGTGGCGCCAGCTTGAGCAACGCCGTCTCGTGGTTGTCGAGCACTTGCTCGCCTAGCTCGTTGACCAGCATCGAGGTCAGTTGCGGGTTGGACTGGAACAGCCAGCGGCGGAAGGTGATGCCGTTAGTTTTGTTATTGATGCGGTCCGGGTGCAGTTTGTGCAAATGGGCGAAGACGGTCTTGCGCATCAGCTGTGTGTGCAGCGCAGAAACGCCGTTCACGCTGTGCGAGCCAAGGAATGCCAGGTTGCCCATACGCACGCGACGGCCGTTGTCTTCTTCAATCAGCGATACGGCGCGCAGCAGGTCAAACAGGGCAGGGTCGTCCTTGAAGTCGAGACGGACCTTGTCGATGTGCTGAGCGTTGATCATGTAAATGATCTGCATGTGGCGCGGCAACATCCGCTCCATCAGCCCGACAGACCAGGTTTCCAGTGCTTCGGGCAACAGCGTGTGGTTGGTGTACGCCAAGGTACCGACGGTGATGCGCCAGGCCTCGTCCCACTCCACGTCATGCAGGTCGATCAGCACGCGCATCAGCTCCGCTACGGCGATCGACGGATGGGTGTCGTTCATCTGGATCGCAGCGTGTTCCGGCAGACTGTTGACGCTGTAGCCCATGTTCTTGTGACGGCGCAGCAAATCCTGCAGCGACGCCGAAACGAAGAAGTACTCCTGACGCAGACGCAGTTCCTGGCCCGCTTCGGTGCTGTCGTTTGGATAGAGCACACGAGAAATACTTTCCGCCCGCACGACCTCGGCAACAGCGCCGACGTGGTCGCCGGCGTTGAAACGCTCAAGGTGCAAGTCTTCAACGGCACGCGCACGCCACAGGCGCAGGGTGTTCACCGCCTTGCCGCGCCAACCCACAACTGGCGTGTCATAAGCGATGGCCCGGACGGTTTCGCCCGCGGTCCAGACCTGACGTGTTTCGCCCGAAGCATCAAGCACAGGCGCACCAGCAGCATCCAGCTGCGGCTGCACACTGCCACCGAAGCCGATCTGGTAAATCACTTCAGGGCGCTCGAATTCCCACGGGTTGCCGAAGTCCAGCCAGTTTTCGGTCTGCTCCTGCTGCCAGCCGTCAACGATGGCCTGGCGGAAAAGCCCATGCTCGTAGCGAATACCGTAGCCGTGACCCGCGACGCCCAAGGTCGACATGCTTTCCATGAAGCAGGCGGCCAGACGGCCCAGGCCGCCGTTACCCAGCGCAGCGTCGGGCTCAAGGGAGCGAATTTGCTCTAGGTCGACGTTCAAACCCTTCAACGCTTCACGTGCCGTTTCGAGGATGCCCAGGTTGCTCAGGCTGTCGAACATCAGGCGCCCGATCAGGAACTCAAGTGACAGGTAATAAACCCGCTTTTTCTCCTGCCGGTAGACGTAGCGCGTGTGGTTCATCCACCGCTCAGCCATTTTGTCGCGAGTCGCCAGGGCGATTGCCATAAACCAGTCATGGTCGAAGGCATGGTCGGGATCTTTCCCGACGGCAAACTCGAGTTTGTTCAGCACAGCTTCTCGGAAGGCTGCCACTTCAGCGTCACGAACGTTGGGTTCCGGAGACATCGGGTACGACCTCAAGTTGGTTTGACGATTAAATGGGTGGGTAGACTGTAGGGCGTGTCATTGGTTATTTCCTCCCGTTCGGATGAAAATACGCGGCTGCACGACCCCCGGTTCGACTCAAACAAGCTACCTCGGTTCGCCGACATTACCTACCGGCGGCAAAACTCTGGCGCTTTCCCCTGTCTTCAGCGATGGCTTGCATTGATCGTTCCACTCTTGGCGTCGGGCCGGCGGACGCTCTGCAATGGCCACTCAGGGAGACGAAATTGCAGGTGACAACATGCCAGGATCAGGCAAGCATGTTCATTCGCCGATTCGGGTTTATGATGCCCCTCGGCAGATAGACCGCAGCCCCTGAATTGGACTTTTGGAGCACCTATGCAGACTTTGTACCCGCAGATCAAACCTTATGCCCGGCACGATCTGGCCGTGGAAGAGCCGCATGTGCTGTATGTCGATGAAAGCGGCTCGCCGGACGGCCTGCCGGTCATCTTCATTCACGGCGGACCGGGTTCGGGATGCGACGCGCAAAGCCGGCGTTATTTCGATCCGAACCTCTATCGCATCATCACGTTCGATCAGCGTGGCTGCGGCCGTTCCACGCCCCATGCCAGCCTGGAGAACAACACCACCTGGCATCTTGTCGAGGATCTCGAACGCATCCGGACCCATCTGGGCATCGAACAATGGGTCGTGTTTGGGGGCTCATGGGGTTCCACTCTGTCTCTGGCGTATGCGCAGACTCATCCCGACCGCGTGCATGCACTGATTTTGCGCGGCATCTTTCTGAGCCGCCCTCAAGACATCAAGTGGTTCTATCAGGAAGGTGCCAGCCGTCTGTTCCCCGATTATTGGCAGGACTACATGGCGCCGATTCCGCCGGACGAACGCGGCGATGTGCTCGGCGCCTTTCACAAACGCCTGACCGGCAGCGACCAGATCGCACAGATGCATGCCGCAAAAGCGTGGTCGACGTGGGAAGGTCGTACCGCCACGCTGCGTCCGAACCCGCAGGTGGTGGATCGCTTCACCGAGCCGCATCGTGCGCTGTCCATCGCGCGAATCGAATGCCACTACTTCACCAACAACGCCTTCCTTGAAGAAAACCAGTTGCTGCGCGACATGCCGAAAATCGCGCATCTGCCGGGTATCATCGTGCATGGGCGCTACGATGTAATCTGTACGCTGGACAATGCCTGGGAGCTGCATCAGGCATGGCCCAACAGCGAGCTTCAAGTGATCCGTGATGCCGGCCACTCGGCGTCCGAACCGGGCATTACTGACGCACTGGTACGCGCGGCGTCACAAGTGGCCCGCCGCTTGCTGGATCTGCCGCCGGAAGAGGCTTGAATGAAAGCCTTGCTGCAGCGAGTGACCCAGGCGCGGGTCGACGTGGCCGGCGAGACGATCGGCGCGATTGATCAGGGTTTGATGGTCTTGATCGGCATTGAACCTCAAGACACACAGGCCGCCGCCGACAAGATGTTGCACAAGCTGCTTAACTATCGGGTGTTCAGCGACGCCGACGGGAAAATGAACCTGTCGTTAGTGGACGTGGATGGCGGGCTGTTGCTCGTCTCGCAATTCACGTTGGCGGCCGATACCAAAAGCGGGATGCGGCCAAGTTTCTCGAAAGCAGCACCTCCAGCCTTGGGCGCCGAGTTGTTTGAATACCTGGTCAGCAGGGCGAAAGCTTCACATTCGGCGGTTGAAACGGGCCGGTTTGGTGCGGATATGCAAGTTCATCTTGTGAACGACGGCCCTGTGACATTTTTGCTCGAAACCTGAATCTTGCTGTGCTTCTGATGACGCCGGATTTGCTTGCTGGAAAAGCTGTAAATAGTTTGTTTCCCCTGATGCGTTGTAACGCGCGCTACTAGATAATCGCGCGCTACAAGGACGGGCCAAAGCCCGTCAAATCGGTAAAACGCAGACTGGTCCGACGCCGCTTGGGGAATCATTGGCCCCTTTTGGAGTCGGAACAATGCTCGCCAACCCGGCATTTGATAGCTGGCCGTTGGTTTCTTCATCTGTTTTCGGCGAGGGTTGCTCGTGATTGTTAGTCCATGTAATGCACCAAAGAACCCGGGCAGGCGCTTACGCGGCGCACTGTTGGCAGGGTCGGCTTTGTTTTGTCTGTTCGGCGCCAGTCAGCTGTGGGCGTTCGATCTCGACGACGTGGCGACAAAGGCCAAAGATCTGGCCGGACAGAAATTCACAGCGCCGAAGAGCAATCTTCCGGCCGAATTCCGCGACATGAAGTTCGCGGATTATCAAAAGATCCGCTTCTTGCAAGACAAGGCCGAATGGGCCAATGACAAGACCCCGTTCAAGGTGTCGTTCTACCACCAGGGTATGCACTTCGACACCCCGGTCAAAATCAACGAAGTCACCGCCAATTCCGTCAACGAGATCAAGTACGACCCGACTCGTTTCGACTTTGGCGATGTGAAATTCGACCCCAAGTCGACCGAAAACCTGGGCTACGCCGGTTTCCGTGTCACCTACCCGATCAACAAAGACGACAAGCAAGACGAAATCATGACCATGCTGGGCGCGAGCTACTTCCGCGTCATCGGCAAAGGTCAGGTGTATGGTTTGTCTGCGCGCGGCATGGCCATCGACACGGCAATGCCGTCGGGTGAAGAATTCCCCCGTTTCACTGAGTTCTGGATCGAAAAGCCGAGCGCGGATGACAACCACTTGGTCATCTTTGCCTTGCTCGACTCCCCACGTGCCACCGGCGCCTACAAGCTGACACTGCGTCCGGGCACCAATACGCTGGTGGACGTCCAGTCGCGCATGTACCTGCGTGACAAGGTCGGCAAACTGGGCGTAGCGCCACTGACCAGCATGTACCTGTTCGGCGCCAACCAGCCGTCGAAGGTTCTCAACTACCGTCGTGAACTGCACGACTCCAGCGGTCTGTCCATTCAGGCAGCCAATGGCGAGTGGATCTGGCGTCCGTTGAACAATCCTAAGCACCTTTCTGTCAGCAGCTTCTCGGTCGAGAATCCGCGCGGTTTCGGTC
Source organism: Pseudomonas sp. ME-P-057 (assembly GCF_030208975.1). Classification (NCBI taxonomy): domain Bacteria; kingdom Pseudomonadati; phylum Pseudomonadota; class Gammaproteobacteria; order Pseudomonadales; family Pseudomonadaceae; genus Pseudomonas; species Pseudomonas sp. ME-P-057. The sequence continues at coordinate 101,575 of NZ_JARVSX010000018.1, read as the reverse complement.
TGCTTCAGCGCGGCCGTAACTTCAGCCACTACGAAGACCTCGACGACCGTTACGACAAACGTCCGAGCGCCTGGATCGAGCCGAAGGGCGATTGGGGCAAAGGTACGGTTGATCTGGTAGAGATCCCGACTGCCGACGAAACCAACGACAACATCGTTGCGTTCTGGAAGCCCGAGACTCAACCGGAGCCTGGCCAGCCGATCGACTTCAACTATCGCCTGCACTGGACCATGGATGAGGACGCCATTCACTCGCCTGATCTGGGCTGGGTCAAGCAGACCCTGCGCTCTACCGGCGACGTGAAGCAGTCCAATCTGATCCGTCAGCCGGACGGCAGCGTGGCTTATCTGGTCGACTTCGTTGGCCCGACACTGGCCAAGCTGGGTGAAGACCCGTCGATTCGCAGTCAGGTCATTACTGATGACAACACTGACCTGGTCGAGAACAACCTGCGCTACAACCCCGTGACCAAAGGCTGGCGTCTGACGCTGCGCCTGAAGGTCAAGGATCCGGGCAAGGCCGTCGAAATGCGTGCTTACTTGCTGCGCGAGACCCCTGCCGAGCCTGGCAAGGAACCTGCGGTGATCACTGCCGACAAGTCTGACAAGAAGCCGGCTGCCAAGGCTGATGCCAAGGCCGTTGCCGCTGCGCCTGTCGTGACAGCGCCGAAGGACGAGAAAGCCGAGATCGTCAAGACTGACGCGTTGAAAGCGGGCGATCAGAAGGACGCCAAGGCGCCGAAAGCTGACGGCAAGGATGTTGCCAAAGCTGACGCGGCCAAACCGGCGGACGCCAAGGTTGCCGAAGTGAAGTCCGACGAGGCCTCCAAGCCGGAAGCCGCCCTGGGCGATGCCGCGAAGGCGAACAAAGGCAGCAAGGAAACCCCGCAGCCAGCGGTAGAGGCTGCATCCACCACCCAACAGGGGCCGGCCATGATTCAACAAGTCCTGACCGAAACCTGGAGCTATCAGTTGCCAGCCGATGAGTAATTCAAATGCGGTGCCAGAGCCTCTGAATGAGTCTCTCAGCGAGTACCTGGCGCATTTGCCGATGACCGATGTGCAGCGGGCAGAACTTGCCAGCTGCACCTCGTTCGCCGAGCTGCACGAGCGCCTCTCCGCGCAGACTGTCGCTGACCCTGCCGAGGCCGCTCAGGCTTCGGTAGAGCGTCGTCTGACGCTGACGACCGCTGATGAGCTGCACGAAGCCGAGATGCTGAGTGTCGACGCCAGCGGCCGTGTTCGCCTGAAAGCCACGCCACCGATCCGTCGTACCAAAGTGGTGCCGGAACCGTGGCGCACCAATATCCTGCACCGCGGATGGCGCCGTCTGACCGGCAAAACCAATCCGCCGCCGCCCAAGGATGATTTACCCCGTGATCTGCCCAAGGCGCGCTGGCGCACCGTGGGTTCGATCCGTCGTTACATCCTGCTGATCCTCATGCTGGGCCAGACCATCGTCGCCGGCTTCTACATGAAGGGCATCCTGCCGTATCAAGGCTGGTCGCTGGTTTCGTTCGACGAAATCAGTCATCAAACCCTGTGGCAGACGGCTGTTCAGGTCATGCCGTACGCACTTCAGACCAGCATCCTGTTGTTGTTCGGGATTTTGTTCTGCTGGGTCTCGGCAGGTTTCTGGACCGCGCTGATGGGCTTCCTCGAACTGCTGACTGGCCGCGACAAGTACCGTATTTCCGGTGCAAGTGCGGGCAATGAGCCGATCGAAGCGGGTGCCCGTACAGCGTTGGTGATGCCGATCTGCAACGAAGATGTGCCGCGTGTGTTCGCAGGTCTGCGGGCCACGTTCGAGTCGGTCAAGGCCACGGGTGACCTGGACCGTTTCGACTTCTTCATCCTCAGCGACTCCAACGAGACCGACATTTGTGTGGCCGAGCAACAAGCCTGGCTGGACGTGTGTCGTGAAACCGGCGGGTTCGGCAAGATCTTCTATCGTCGTCGCCGCCGTCGCGTTAAGCGCAAAAGCGGCAACCTGGATGACTTCTGCCGTCGCTGGGGCGGTGAGTACCGCTACATGGTCGTCCTCGACGCTGACTCGGTCATGAGCGGTGAGTGTCTGACCAGTCTGGTGCGCCTGATGGAAGCCACGCCGGATGCCGGGATTATCCAGACCGCGCCGCGTGCGTCGGGCATGGACACCTTGTATGCGCGCATGCAGCAGTTCGCTACCCGTGTGTACGGCCCGCTGTTCACGGCCGGCTTGCACTTCTGGCAACTGGGTGAATCGCACTATTGGGGTCACAACGCGATCATCCGCATGAAACCCTTTATCGAGCACTGCGCCCTGGCGCCATTGCCCGGCAAAGGCGCGTTCGCCGGTGCCATTCTGTCCCACGACTTCGTTGAAGCAGCGCTGATGCGACGTGCTGGCTGGGGCGTGTGGATCGCCTACGACCTGCCTGGCAGTTACGAAGAGCTGCCGCCGAACTTGCTGGATGAGCTCAAGCGTGACCGTCGCTGGTGCCACGGTAACCTGATGAACTTCCGCCTGTTCCTGGTCAAGGGCATGCACCCGGTTCACCGTGCGGTGTTCCTGACGGGCGTGATGTCGTATCTGTCAGCGCCGTTGTGGTTCTTCTTTCTGGTGCTGTCCACTGCGTTGCTGGCGGTGAACACACTGATGGAGCCGACCTACTTCATGGAGCCGCGTCAGCTGTATCCGTTGTGGCCGCAGTGGCACCCGGAAAAAGCCGTCGCATTGTTCTCGACGACCGTTGTGCTGTTGTTCCTGCCGAAACTGCTCAGCGTCATTCTGATCTGGGCGAAGGGCGCTACCGGTTACGGCGGGCGGATCAAGGTCACGATGTCGATGCTGCTGGAGATGCTGTTCTCCATGCTGTTGGCACCCGTGCGTATGATCTTCCACACCCGCTTCGTGCTGGCTGCTTTCCTGGGCTGGGCCGCCACCTGGAACTCTCCGCAGCGTGACGATGACTCGACGCCCTGGAGTGAAGCGGTCAAGCGTCATGGTCCACAGACGTTGCTCGGTTTTTGCTGGGCGCTGTTGGTGGCCTGGCTTAACCCAAGCTTCCTGTGGTGGCTGGTGCCGATTGTGGGTTCGTTGATGTTGTCGATCCCGGTGTCGGTGATTTCCAGTCGCACTAACCTGGGCCTGAAGGCACGTGACACCAAGCTGTTCCTGATCCCGGAAGAGCACACGCCTCCGCAGGAACTGGTGTCTACCGACAAGTACACGCACGAGAACCGCTGGCACGCGCTGAACGATGGATTCGTCCGTGCGGTGGTTGATCCACAGCAGAACGCCTTGGCGTGTGCGCTGGCGACTTCACGCCATCGTCACGCCGAGCCGATCGAATGGATGCGCGTTGAGCGTGTACGTCATGCCATCAAGGGTGGCCCTGAGCTGCTGAACAACCATGAGCGCCTGCAATTGCTGAGCGATCCGGTTGCGCTGGCTCGCTTGCATGAGCTGGTCTGGAGCGAAGGCAACTCCGCCTGGCTGAATGCATGGCGGGCGTCAGTGGATGCAGACCCACATGCGCCTTTGCTGCCGCTGCAGCCAGCGACGCATGTGAACGAGTCCACCCTCGTAAACGCCTGATTCAAGCGCCAAACAAAACGCCGCCGAAGAGCAATCTTCGGCGGCGTTTTTGTTTGGGCATGGAAGCTCGTTTGTGCAGGGCTGATTACCGCGCGTAAATCAACTGTAGGAGCGCGCTTGCCCGCGATGCGGTGTGTCAGTCACCCGCCATGTGGCAGGCAGATCATCTTCGCGGGCAAGCGCGCTCCTACAGGGGTACGACGTTGTTTAATTCCCCGGAAACCTGGCTACCATCTCCTGTAACTGCATACCTAACGATCTGGGCGTTTTGCACGTTCGATGGCATACGTAAATCAACTGTAGGAGCGCGCTTGCCCGCGATGCGGTGTGTCAGTCATCCGCCATTTCGCAGACAGATCATTTCGCGGGCAAGCGCGCTCCTACAAGGGTAAGACGGTGTTCAATTCACCCGAAATCTGCCCACCATCTCCGCAGCTATACACCTAGCGATCTGGGCGTTGTGCACGTTCGATGGCATACGTAAATCAACTGTAGGAGCGCCCTTGCCCGCGATGCGGTGTGTCAGTCACCCGCCATGCTGCAGATAGATCATTTCGCGGGCAAGCGCTCTCCTACAGGGGTACGACGTTGTTTAATTCCCCGGAAACCTGGCCACCATCTCCTGTAACTGCATACCTAACGATCTGGGCGTTTTGCACGTTCGATGGCATACACAAATCAACTGTAGGAGCGCGCTTGCCCGCGATGCGGTGTGTCAGTCATCCGCCATTTCGCAGACAGATCATTTCGCGGGCAAGCGCGCTCCTACAAGGGTAAGACGGTGTTCAATTCACCCGAAACCTGCCCACCATCTCCTGCAGGTGCACGCCCAGCCGCGCCAGCTCGATGCTCGACGCTGCTGTTTCTTCACTGGAGGCGGCGGTCTGTTCGGAGACGTCTCGCACGCTCATCACACTGCGATTGATCTGTTCTGCCACGCTGCTTTGTTCTTCCCCGGCCGCAGCGATCTGCTGATTCATGGTCTGAATCGTCGACACGGTGCGTGCGATGTGCCCAAGCGCTTGACCCGCTTGGCGACTCAGCTCGACGCTGCTGTCAGTCAACGTCCGGCTCGCATCGAGCGTGGTCACCACCTGTTGAGTGCCGCTCTGAAGCGCGGCGATCAGTACTTCGATTTCTTCGGTGGATTCCTGAGTGCGCTGCGCCAGGCCACGAACTTCGTCCGCCACGACGGCAAACCCACGTCCTGCCTCGCCGGCACGGGCCGCTTCGATCGCCGCATTGAGGGCCAGCAGATTAGTCTGTTGCGAGACCGACTTGATCACGTCGAGCACGCCGCCGATCTTGTCGCTCTCCAGCTTGAGCTTGCCCATGGCCTCGGTCGAATTGTTGACCTCCAGTGCGAGGCGTTCGATCTGCGCGATGGCGTCGTTGACCACTTTGTCACCGTCGCGCGCCTGTTGATCGGCATGCCGCGCTGCCTCGCTGGCTTCCTCTGCGTTGCGCGCCACTTCCATGACCGTCGAGGTCATCTGGTTCATTGCGGTCGCCACGCAGTCGGTTTCGTCTTTCTGGCTGTTCACGCCAACACTGGTCTGCTCTGTCACCGCCGACAGTTGCTCCGCCGCGCTGGCTATCTGCGTAACGCCATCACTGATGCCGGTGATGAGTTGGCGCAGGCTCACGGTCATTTCCTGCATGCTCCGTTGCAGCATGCCCATTTCGTCGCGTCGGCCGACTTCCAGGTCCTGACTCAAATCACCGTTGGCGATGCGCGCTGCTGCACTCAGCGTGAGCCGCAGCGGCGCAATGATCTGCTGAGTAATCAACCAGGCCGCCAGCAGTCCCAAGAGTATTGCCAGCCCGGCCACGGCGCTCAGCGTCTGGCGCGATTGAGTGGCCTCGGCATCGCGCCGCTGGCCTTGCAGCGCAATGATCTCCCCGGTGGACGTCAGCAGGCTCTCGCTCAGCGTCTCCATGACTTCCTGGGCCGCCTCCACCTTGACTTGCAGATCTTTGAACAAACCCATGTGCTCACGGTACTTGAGCAGCGTCTTGCGCGCTTTGAGCAGCCCGCTGACATTGCTGTCAGCCTGATCACTGGCGATTTGTTCTACCTCCTTCAATGCTTCATCGATGGCGGTCACGGCGGCGATTTCGTAGGACTCTTTGCCGCTGAACACGTACGCCTGAACCTCATAGCGAGCATTCTGCACCTGCCCCCGCAACTGTTGCAGGTTGGTGAACTCGTCCAGACGCTCACTGCTGTCCTGCTCTTGGCTGACTGCCTTCAAGACTTCGCTTTCAACCTCGCCGATGGAGGTGATTGCCTCTTCGGAGAGCTTTCCCAGCTGCGTCCGAGCGTCCGCTCGCGCAGTTAACAGCCTGGCCAGATCAGCGAAAGTGGTCTCCAGCGCCCTTACCGTGTCGCTCTGCCCGTTGAGCAATTTGAGGATGTCGGGTGGCGGCGCGTCTTCCCGCAGCACTACCAGATGCGCTTCAATTTCGTTGATACGGGTGACAACGCGCGAGGCGCTTTCAGGGGTGTTCTCCCCGCGGAAAACGATGCGCTCGGCGCGCAGGTCTTTGGTCATCGCGTTGAGCTGAGCGATGGAGGTCAGTGACTCCGAGCGCTCGATCATGGTGTCAAGCCCATGCCACCCCGTCAGGGTAATGGCCAGCGTCAGAAGCAAAACTAGGCCGAAGCCCAGCGAGAGTTTGAGTTTTACGCTGGTGTTGGCCAGCGCTCTGTTGATTCCATGGAACATGAGGCATCTCCTGCCGATGAGCGATAAACGCGCATCGGCAGGGGACGCGGAGGCGTGACCTGATCAGGCCGTAGGACATTTCTGAGCGGGTAGAAGGGGTGACGCGTGTCACAGATTCGGCCCTGCACCGGGGTGATTCCGGACGATCCATGACTGAGTGGTAAGTGGCTGAGGGCGTGATGGCTGCGCTAAATCCGTAGGAGCCGGCTTGCTGGCGAACGCGTAAGGTCAGTCAATATCTGCGCAACTGATCCACCGCCTTCGCCAGCAAGCCGGCTCTTACGGACGGCTTGGGGTCAGTCAATATCTTTGCAAGTGATCACCGGGGTCGCCAGTTCAAGCCGGCTCCTACAGGCGAATTGCGTACCTCCAGAAAGCGTGCGCGAATCGCTCCCGGTGTTTGATCAGACCCTGAACCGGCCAACCAGTGCCTGCAGGTGGCTGCCCAAACGGGCCAGCTCCACGCTGGATGCGGCCGTTTCTTCACTGGCGGCGGAGGTCTGTTCCGAAACGTCTCGCACGTTCAACACGCTGCGGTTGATTTCTTCAGCGGTGGCGCTTTGTTGCTCGGCTGCGGCAGCGATCTGCTGGTTCATGGACTGAATTGCCGAGACGGTGCGGGTAATGCTTCCCAGCGAACTGCCGGCACGGCGGGTCAACTCGACGCTGCTGACTGTCAGCTCTCGGCTGTTGTCCATGATCGTCGCGACCTGCCGAGTCCCGTTCTGCAAACCGGAAATAAGCTCTTCGATTTCCTCGGTCGATTTCTGCGTGCGTTGCGCCAGGCTACGGACCTCGTCCGCCACCACGGCGAAACCACGCCCGGCTTCGCCTGCCCGAGCGGCCTCGATGGCGGCATTCAGTGCCAGCAGGTTGGTTTGCTGTGCGACCGACTTGATCACATCCAGGACGCTGCCGATCTTGTCGCTCTCGCGTTTGAGTTCGGCCATGGCTTCGGTGGAATGCCCCACCTCACTGGCCAGCCGCTCGATCTGCACAATGGCTTCATTGACCACTTTGTCGCCCTCGCGGGCTTGAAGGTCGGCGGCTACCGCCGCTTCGGAGGCTTCTTCCGCATTGCGCGCAACTTCCTGCACAGTGGCGGTCATCTCATGCATCGCCGTCGCGACTTGGTCGGTCTCGATTTTCTGACTGTTCACGCCGGCGCTGGTTTGTTCGGTGACCGCGGACAGCTCTTCGGCAGCGCTGGCGATCTGGGTAACGCCTTCGCCGATGCCGCTGATCAGCTCCCGCAGCCCCACCGTCATGCGCTGGATGCTGCTTTGTAACTGGCCGAGCTCGTCACGCCGATCGACACTGAGGTTATGGGTGAGGTCGCCGGAGGCAACGCGCTCGACGGCAATTAGTGTCTGGCTCAGCGGCACGGTAATTTGCCGTGTGATGATCCATGCGGCGAGCAAGCCAAGAATCAGCGCCAGCACCGTTGCGATACCAAGCGTTGACTGGGCCTGGCTGCTGTCGACATCACGTTTGGCATTTTGCGAGACGTTCAGTTGGTCGCTGACATCGAGCAGTTGCTGGCCCAGGCCGGTCATCTTTTCCAACGCCTGACGGCTGTTCTGTTGTGCGTCCCGGTACTGGCCCACTGCGGCGCGATAGCCCTTGAGTGCCAAGTTGGCCTTTTGCAATTGCGGGATGTACTGGGAGGAAACGTCGCCTGCGAGCGTGTTGACCCCGACGATGGCTTCGTCGATGGCGGCCGTGGCGTTCTTCTCGAAATCCGGGTTACCGCTGAAGGTGTAGCCACGCACCTGGAAGCGGGCCTGCTGGATCTGCTTGCTCACGTCTACAGCGCCATTGAATTGCAGGATATTGTCGTGCTGAATCAACGCTTCTTCGATTTTCTTGACGCTATCCACTGCAGCGTCGGCCGAAGCGCCCAGGTTGGTACGGCTGGCCTCACGGGCCTGGATGGCCTTGGTCATCTCGCCAAAGGCATTGCGGTAGTCGGCAGCGGCTTGGATCTGGATGCTTAGCAACTTAAGGTCGTCAGCGCCCTTGATCATGGTGCCAGCGGTTTTCAGGTCGGCGTCGAGCTTGTCCAGTGCGGTCATGACCGCCGTCGCAGCCTCGGCGCTGTACTGGGTCTCATAGGCCATGCGCGCGGCGCGCAAGTCCATCGTGCGCTCACTGGTTTGCGAGATCATGCCCAGCTTGTCGCCGCGCTCGATCAGCGCATTTACGCTCCACCATCCCGTGGCGGTGATGAGTAGCGTCAGCAGCAGCACCAGCCCGAAGCCGATACCCAGTTTGAGACTGACGCTCATATTTCCGAGGCGATGGGCAAACCAGCGAGACATGATGATTCCTTGGGCGTTTGTTGTTATGGACGCCTGTACATCGGCTGATGCGCGTCGAACTGAAGCGAGGAGAGATGAAGTGTCTGGGGGACGACTGCTGCGCAGCCCTTCGCGGGCAAGCGCGCTCCTACGCCTTAGGCAGAAGCACAAGCGCGAGCGAAAGTTTGTAGGAGCGCGCTTGCCCGCGAACTGGCGCAAAGCGGCAGCAAACTGGCCGCCTCGCAGCGTCAGATAAAACGTATTACCGGGCGCCGACTGCGGACCTTAGAACAGCCGGGCCAGCAGCGCAGTCACGGCGGTCTCGACGCGCAGGATTCGCGAGCCCAGCTGCACCGGATTCAGCCCGGACCCTCGCAACAGGTCCACTTCGTACGGAATCCAGCCGCCCTCAGGGCCGATGGCCAGCGTGACGGGCTGCTCAACGGCACGGGGACAGGCCGGGAACTCTCCCGGATGGCCAACCAACCCCAACGTCCCGCCTGCGATGGCAGGCAGGCGGTCCTCAACGAAGGGTTTGAAGCGCTTTTCGATGACGATCTCCGGCAGCACACTGTCCCGGGCCTGTTCCAGGCCAAGAATCAACTGCTCGCGAATCGCAGCGGGCTCCAGAAAAGGCGTCTGCCAAAAGCTTTTTTCAACGCGGTAGCTGTTGATCAGGACGACCTTCGGGACACCCATGGTGGCCACGGTCTGGAACACCCTGCGCAGCATCTTCGGGCGCGGCAGGGCAAGGATCAGCGTCAGCGGCAATTTGGCGGGAGGAGCATGCTCGAAGCTCACCGACAGCTCGGCTTCTCGAGCCTCCAGACGCAGCAATTGTGCGCTGCCCAGCAACCCGTCCACGCGCCCAACCCTCAGGCTGTCGCCCACCTCGCTGCGATGGACTTCCTGCATATGCGTGAGGCGGCGATCGCGCAAGACAACCCGGTCAGCCGCAATGAAGTCAGCTTCCTCCAGCAACAGCAGATTCACGGTTGGGTCGCTGGCGGCTGGCTTTGTTCGTCTTCGGCTTTTTCGTCATCTTCGTGGTCGCCGCGCTTGGTGATCATTGAGCTGCACAGCACACCGATCTCAAACAGCAGCCACATCGGCACGGCAAGCAAGGTCTGCGAAAAGATGTCCGGCGGGGTGAGAATCATGCCGACCACGAAGCAGCCGATCACCACGTAAGGGCGAATCTTCTTCAGGTATTTGACGTCGACGATGCCGATCCACACCAGCAGCACCACGGCAACCGGGATCTCGAACGCCACACCAAACGCCAGAAACAGCGTCATCACGAAGTCGAGATAGCTGGCGATGTCCGTCATCATCGACACCCCTTCCGGCGTAACGCTGGCGAAGAAGTGAAAAATCAGCGGGAAGACCAGGAAGTAGGCAAACGCCATACCGGCGTAGAACAGAATGATGCTGGAAATCAGCAACGGGACCGCCACGCGCTTTTCATGCTTGTAGAGCCCTGGCGCGATGAAACCCCAGATCTGATACAGAATCACCGGCATTGCCAGAAACAGCGCCACCATCATCGTCAGCTTGAACGGCGTGATGAAGGGTGAAGCCACATCGGTCGCGATCATCGTCGCGCCTTCAGGCAAAAACTTGCGCAGCGGGGCGGAGACGAAGGTGTAGATCTTCTGCGTGAAGTAAAACAGCGCGCCGAAGATTACGAAGATCGCGAGTACGCAGCGCAGCAGTCGTGAGCGCAGTTCTGTCAGGTGCGAGACCAGCGGCATTTGCTGGTCGTTTTCCGGAATTTCGCTCATGGGGCTCTTGGTGGCAGTGACGAATCGTTGGCAGAAGGCGCGCTGTGCACCGCCGTGGCTGCAGTGATCTCAGGTGCAGGTGCAGGTGCAGGTGCAGGCGCAGGTGCAGAAGCGGGAGTGGACTGTGTAGCTGGTGCCGCGGCTGCCGGCGTCGGCGTCACCGATGCAGTCTCGGCCGGGGCGGCAGGGCCGAGGTCCGCGCTCTGTAGCGGCGAGGAGGCGCCCATGACCGGTGCGGCCGGCGTGTGTGGCTGCGAAGCAGGCGAGGCGACAGGAGCGGCCGATGGCGGCGTGGCAGGGGCTCCCGGGGGCTGCTGCGGCTGCATGATTTTGCGTGCTTCCTCTTCGAGCGAAAGAATGTGCTCGTTGTGCAGCTGACGCCGAATTTCATCGGCGCCGATCTCGCGTTCAACTTCCTGTTTGATCGCATTGAAGCTGCGTTTCAGACGGCCGATCCAGAGCCCGGCCGTCCGTGCTGCGCCTGGGAGGCGTTCCGGGCCGAGCACGAGCAGGGCAACCAGACCGACCAGCAGCAGTTCAGAAAAGCTGATACCAAACATGCGTCACGACCTAGTCTTTGCGGATGGGGTCTTCGACTCGTTGCGCCTGAGCGTCGATGGTGTGCGGTTGATGCGGCGCCTGCGCAGGGGGAACAGGCTGCTGCGGCTGAACCGTAGGCTGAACCGTCGGTTGCGCCGTTGGCTGTACTGGCGGCTGTTCTGGATGCTTCTCGTCGTCGTTCATGGCCTTGCGGAAGCCCTTGATCGATTCACCGACGTCAGTGCCCAGGTTCTTGAGTTTCTTGGTGCCGAATACCAGCACGACGACCACAAGAATGACGATCCAGTGTTTCCAGTCAAAAATGCCCATGACGCTTTCCTCACAAAAGATTTGGGCCGCAGCCCCTGTGTTTATTTCGCCGAGCTGTTTCGCCGAGTCATTCCGAGCGAGACGCTTTCTCGGCGTGGCCGGACAAGCCGAAACGGCGGTCCAGCTCATCCAGCACGGCTTGCGGGTGTTGGCCAAGCTGGGCAAGCATCACCATGCTGTGGAACCACAAGTCAGCGGTTTCATAGATGACGTCGCTGCAGTCACCGCTGACGGCAGCGTCCTTGGCAGCGATTATGGTTTCGACCGACTCTTCGCCGACTTTCTCCAGAATCTTGTTCAGTCCCTTGTGGTAGAGGCTGGCGACGTAAGAAGAGTCGGCAGCCGCACCCTTGCGTGATTCAAGCACCTCGGCAAGGCGTGACAAGGTATCAGTCATGGTCAGTGTCCTGCTTGATAAATAGCGTCCGGGTCTTTGAGCACCGGGTCCACGGTCTTCCAGCCGGCGTCGTCGTAAACGCGATAGAAACAGCTTTCGCGGCCGGTGTGGCAGGCGATGCCACCGATTTGCTCGACCATCATGATGATGACGTCGGCATCACAGTCCAGGCGCAGCTCGTGAAGTTTCTGCACATGGCCCGACTCTTCACCCTTGCGCCATAACTTGCCACGCGAACGTGACCAATAGATAGCGCGCTGTTCACGGGCGGTCAGGGCCAGGGCTTCGCGATTCATCCAGGCCATCATCAGCACGCGACCGGTTTTGCGGTCCTGTGCGATGGCGGGAACGAGACCGTCCTTGTCCCATTTGATTTCGTCCAGCCAGTCTTTCATCGTCGGCTCCGGCCGCTCCAGGGGAGGGTTAGTGTGCCAGCGGCTCGCGCTGATGGCTATCGGCGAACGACCAGATAGACCCCCGCCGCCAGCATCAGCAGCGCCGGCCAGGCATTCAGGCTGGCCAACGCTTCGCCCGTCTGGGTATGCGTTAACGCCAGCAACACGCCACCGGCCAGCAGGCCGGCCCCGAGCAGCCGCAGGGCCCAATGGTCACCGTCGCGGCGGTAAGGCGGTGGCGGATCATGGCGGTGGGGCTGCGACAGGCGTTCGAGCAGGTCACGGGTCATGTTGGCCAGGTGCGGGATCTGCTCGACCTGCGATTGCAGGTTGCCAAGCAGGGTTTTGGGGCTGACCCGCTCACGCATCCACCGCTCCAGGAAGGGTTGGGCGGTGGCCCAGAGATCGAGCTCGGGATACAGCTGACGACCCAGGCCTTCAATGTTGAGCAGCGTCTTCTGGAGCAGCACCAGTTGCGGCTGCACTTCCATATTGAAGCGGCGAGCGGTCTGGAACAGACGCATCAAGACCTGCCCGAAGGAGATGTCCTTCAGCGGCTTCTCGAAGATCGGCTCGCACACCGTACGGATGGCGGCCTCGAACTCATTGAGCTTGGTCTCGGCCGGCACCCAGCCTGAGTCAATGTGCAATTGCGCCACACGGCGATAGTCTCGCTTGAAAAAAGCAAACAGATTGCGCGCCAGATAGTCCTGATCCTCAGGGGTCAGGCTGCCGACGATGCCGCAGTCGATCGCGATGTATTGAGGGTCCCACGGCGCGACGGTGCTGACGAAGATGTTGCCCGGGTGCATGTCTGCGTGAAAGAAGCTGTCCCGGAAGACCTGAGTGAAGAACAGTTCGACGCCGCGCTCGGCGAGTTTTTTCATGTCCGTGCGTTGATCGGCGAGGGTCGCCAGGTCCGTCACTTGCACGCCATAAATGCGCTCCATGACCAGGACCTTCGGCCGGCACCAGTCCCAATAGACCTGCGGCACGTAAAGCATGTTGGAGCCTTCGAAATTGCGGCGCAGCTGGCTGGAGTTGGCCGCTTCGCGCAACAGATCGAGCTCGTCGTAGATGGTTTTTTCGTAATCGGCAACGACATCGACCGGGTGCAGCAGGCGCGCATCAGCGGAAACCCGTTCGGCAATTTTCGCCAGAATAAACAGCCATGCGAGGTCCGAGCCGATGATCGGCTTCAAGCCGGGGCGGACGACTTTCACCACCACTTCTTCACCGGTTTTCAGACGCGCAGCATGCACCTGAGCCACCGACGCCGATGCGAGCGGTGCGATGTCGAAGCGGCTGAAAACCTCGCTGATCTTCGCGCCCAGCTGCGATTCGATGAGCGCGACCGCCTTGGCAGAATCGAACGGGGGCACGCGGTCCTGAAGCATCATCAGCTCGTCGGCGACGTCTTCAGGGAGCAGATCGCGACGGGTGGACAGCAGTTGCCCGAACTTGATGAAAATCGGGCCCAAGTCCTGCAGCGCCAACCGCAAACGCGCACCCCGGGTCAGTTCGTTCTTGCGACGAGGGAGCCAGCGCCACGGCAGTACGAAGCGCACCGCCAGAAGCCACCACGGCAAGGGGAGGGCGAATATCAGGTCATCGAGGCGGTAACGGATTACGACACGCTGGATGCGAAACAGGCGGCGGACGGCAAGCAGGCTCATGCGTTATCGCTGGATTTGAGAGAGTGGGCCAGACGCTCGAAGCGGGCTTCGAGGCGTTCCAGGTCTTGTTGGGTCTGATCCAGTTCGGCGAAGCGGGCTTCGGCCTCGCGTTTACCGACCAGCGTGCGTGACTCTTCGGCCAGGTACTCAGCCAGGTTGTTGCTGAGACTGGCCACGCTTTCATGGGTCCAGCGGGCGCTGTTGCGCACATGGCCACCAATCAGCGGCGCGGCGACCGGGCCCAGCCAGCGCTGCAGCTCATATTCCCAGTCAAGGTCCAGGTCCTGCAATATACCCACCAGCTCAAGCAGTACGCCGCTTTCGCCGTCCAGGTCGACTTCCGGGCTATGCAGCACCGCGTTCTTGTCTTTACTCAGCGCCAGTCGCATCAGGCTCGCAGCGGGTGCCCGCAGCGTCACATCAGCGCCGCCTTCCCAGTGGGCGGCGAGCATCAGGCCATCATCGCCGGGCAGCACGTGCAGACGAAACGCCGGGCGGGTGCACTCGATGGCGATGACCTTGCCGCTCAGCCTGTCCAGGCGCGGCAAAGCCGTGCTGTCCAGGCGCAGCACGCGATTGATGCCGTGTTCGGCACTGGCGAGCAAGCCGTTGATCAGCATCAGGGCTTGATGCCTCGGTGCAGAGCAACGATGCCAGAGGTCATGTTGTGGTAGGTCACGCGGTCAAAGCCCGCCTGAACCATCATCGACTTCAGTGTTTCCTGATCAGGGTGCATGCGGATGGACTCCGCCAGATAGCGGTAGCTTTCCGAATCGTTGGTGATCAGTTTGCCGGCCAGCGGCATGAACGCGAACGAATAGGCATCGTAGATCTTGGACATCACCTTGCTGGTCGGTTTGGAAAATTCCAGCACCAGCAAACGGCCGCCCGGCTTGAGCACGCGCAACATCGAGCGGATGGCGTCTTCTTTGTGCGTCACATTGCGCAGGCCGAAGGCAATGGTCACGCAATCGAAATGATTGTCGGGGAATGGCAGCTTTTCAGCGTCGGCCTGGACGAACTTGATGTTGCCGGCCACACCGCGATCCAGCAGCCGGTCGCGACCGACCTTGAGCATCGAGGCGTTGATGTCAGCCAGTACGACTTCGCCAGTCGGCCCCACCAGGTGGGAAAACTTCTTCGCCAGATCCCCGGTGCCGCCTGCGATGTCGAGCACGCGGTTGCCGCTGCGAACACCGGACAGCTCGATGGTGAAGCGCTTCCAGAGGCGATGCATGCCGCCGGACAGCACGTCGTTCATCAGGTCATATTTGGCCGCGACGGAGTGGAACACCTCGGCGACTTTCTCGGCCTTCTGGCTTTCCGGTACGTTTTTGTATCCGAAGTGGGTGGTGGGTTCGGCATTGCTGCCTTTGCGCGGATCATTCATATCGCTGTCACCGGAATAAAGTGGCGCCATTCTAATCGTCAGGGCTGGCTTTGTCTTGACAAGGCTCACGGCGAACAGTTTCTTCACAAGAGGCCGCTGGTATAGTGCGCCGACGATTCAAGCCGAAACAGGAGCCTTTAAGTGGCCAGAATTACCGTGGAACGCCCGCACACGCTGGGAAAGGAAAAGGCCCGCGAGAAGGCTGAGATCATGCTGCAGAAGCTGTCTGACAAATACGGCATTGAGCACGAATGGACAGGCGATACGGTTGCGCTGGAAGGCAAGGGCGCCAAGGGCACCGTCGACGTCGAAGACACGCTGGTGCGGGTGACGATCGAACTCAACTTCTTTCTCTCTGCCATGAGCGGTTCGATTCAAACGGAAGTTGAGCGGCAACTGGACAAGGTGCTGACCGCCTGAGGGGCCGCAAGCATAGATCCCCCACCTGAATCACTGCCGACGTCACGCGGCGTCTGCCGCCGCAACGACGTCTTTCGCCTCAATAACGTCTGGCGGTGCAACGACGTCTGTCGCCGCAATAACGTCTGCCGCCCCAACGACGTCTGTCGTCGCAATAACGTCTGCCGCCGCAACGACGTCTGACGCCTCAATAACGTCTGTCGCCGCAATAACATCTGGTCGTGCGCAAATCTGTAGGAGCCGGCTTGCTGGCGAATGCGTTTTGTCAGTCAGCATCGCTTCGTCAGACATACCGGTTCGCCAGCAAGCCGGTTCCTACAGTCGCGGGTTGTCGCGGATTACAGGGAATTCAACACGGTCAGTCAGAGCATCAGCTTGATGACTTGCTCGGAAGGATCGCGGGATTTGCCGGCGGCTTTGAGGTCGGCCAGGTATTCGT
Organism: Pseudomonas sp. ME-P-057; assembly: GCF_030208975.1. Lineage (NCBI taxonomy): Bacteria > Pseudomonadati > Pseudomonadota > Gammaproteobacteria > Pseudomonadales > Pseudomonadaceae > Pseudomonas > Pseudomonas sp. ME-P-057. The sequence goes on along the minus strand of NZ_JARVSX010000018.1, from coordinate 85,596 downwards.
CCCACAGTTGCGTCTGACGTTGCGCCAGTTGCTCCAGGTATTCCCAGGTGAACAAGCCGCTGTCATGACCGTCATCAAAAGTCAGCTTCAGCGCGTACTGGCCGGCTGGTTCGACTTTGAGAAGCCCGACGCCCAACTTGCCGAATTGCAGAATCGGATTGCCATGGCCCTGCACCTCCGCCGATGGGGAGTGCACCCGCAGGAATTCGGCTGGCAAGCGGTACTCCTCGTCCGTCCCGTATTTCAGACTGAGGACCTTCGAGGCTTTATGCAGCTGGATAGCGGTGGGAATTCTCGACATGGGGCTAGGCCTTGGACCGTTGGTGAAACGCTGCTGTGTCCGCCGCGACCATGCGGCGAGGCGCCAGACCCTGACCGTCTAGCGGATATAACGCTGCGAACTGCCGGACATTATGCTGCAAAACCTGTAGGAGCCGGCTTGCTGGCGAAAGCGGCCTGCCAGACGCAGATGATCGCCTGAGAGACTGCGTTCGCCAGCAAGCCGGCTCCTACAAAGTCGGGTTGCAGCGCGTTAGAGGATATAACGCGACAGATCTTCGTCTTCCGCCAGCTCACCCAGGTGGCTGTTGACGTACTCGGCATCGATCTGGATCGTCCCTCCATCCTGCGCGCCTGCCAAGTCACCGGCACTGAACGAAACCTCCTCCAGCAACCGCTCCAGCAGCGTGTGCAAGCGACGAGCACCGATGTTCTCGGTCTTCTCGTTGACCTGCCAGGCAATTTCGGCCAGACGCTTGATGCCATCCGGCAAGAACGCAATGTTCAGGCCTTCGGTCTTCAGCAGCTCGCGGTACTGTTCGGTCAGAGACGCGTGCGGCTCGCTGAGAATGCGTTCGAAGTCCTGCGGGGTCAGCGCTTTCAGCTCAACACGGATAGGCAGACGACCCTGCAACTCAGGCACCAGATCGCTTGGCTTGCTCAGATGGAACGCACCGGATGCGATGAACAGGATATGGTCGGTCTTGACCATGCCCAGCTTGGTATTAACGGTGCAGCCTTCGATCAGCGGCAGCAAGTCGCGCTGCACACCTTCGCGGGACACGTCGGCGCCGCCGACATTGCCGCGCTTGGCCACTTTGTCGATCTCGTCGATGAACACGATGCCGTGCTGCTCGACCGCTTCCAGCGCCTTGCCTTTGAGCTCCTCGTCATTGACCAGGCGGCTCGCTTCTTCATCGCGAACCATTTTCAGGGCATCTTTGACCTTGAGCTTGCGGCTCTTTTTCTTGCCCTTGCCCATGTTGGCAAACAGGCTCTGCAACTGGTTGGTCATTTCCTCCATGCCCGGCGGCGCAGATATGTCGACGCCGCCCATTTCAGCGACTTCGATTTCGATTTCCTTGTCGTCCAGCTGACCTTCACGCAGACGCTTGCGGAACAGCTGTCGAGTGTTGGAATCGCTGCCCGATGTCGACTCCTCGCTGAAGCCCGCGCGTGCAGGCGGCAGGAGTGCATCGAGGATGCGGTCTTCGGCAGCGTCTTCGGCGCGATGACGCACCTTGGTGATTTCCTGTTCGCGCAGCAACTTCATTGCAGCGTCTGCCAGATCGCGGATGATCGACTCGACGTCACGGCCTACATAACCGACCTCAGTGAACTTGGTCGCTTCAACCTTGATGAACGGGGCGTTGGCGAGCTTGGCCAAACGACGGGCGATCTCGGTTTTACCAACGCCTGTCGGGCCGATCATCAGAATGTTCTTTGGCGTCACTTCGACGCGCAGCTCTTCGGGCAGCTGCATGCGGCGCCAGCGGTTACGCAGGGCAATGGCGACGGCGCGCTTGGCATCGTCCTGGCCGATGATATGGCGGTTGAGTTCGTGGACAATTTCGCGGGGAGTCATGGACATGGTTTTCAACGGTCCTCGGCGCTAGGCAAGGCGGGCAGGCTGCGGTGAACGGCGGCCATGCCCAGCGGCTTACTCGGCGAGGTCCTGCTCCTCAATGGTGATGTTGTGATTGGTAAAGACGCAGATGTCGCCGGCGATATGCAGGGCGGTTTCGGCGATTTCCCGGGCAGACAGTTCGGTCTTCAGCAGCAGCGCACGGGCAGCCGCCTGGGCAAAGGCGCCACCGGAGCCCATGGCGATCAGGCCGTCCTCGGGCTCAACGACGTCGCCGTTACCGGTAATGATCAACGACGCATCCTTGTTGGCAACGGCCAGCATGGCTTCGAGGCGGCTGAGCGAACGGTCGGTCCGCCAGTCTTTCGCCAGTTCGACGGCGGCGCGCACAAGGTGACCCTGGTGTTTTTCAAGCTGGGCTTCGAAACGCTCGAACAAGGTGAATGCGTCAGCGGTGGCGCCTGCGAATCCGGCGATGACCTGGCCGTGGTAAAGGCGCCGGACTTTCTTGGCGTTGCCTTTCATGACGGTATTGCCCAGGGAAACCTGGCCGTCACCGGCCATGACGACTTTGCCTTGGCGGCGCACTGAAACGATGGTGGTCAAGGGGAGAGTCTCCACGCTGCGGGGCGAAAATGCCCTGATGGAAACTCATATGGGGGTGGGGGCGGGTATTTCAACCGTTGAGTGGGTTGAGGGATGAATGGCGTTGCGTATCACTTCGTGATCGTTACCACGCAGTGCGCGGAACGATCACTCAATGATTAGCGCGAGTATCAGGCGTTAACGAGCCTGGCGCTGTTGCAGCAACAGGTTGCTGAATCCGCCGCCCGCCAGTTGCTTTTGCGCCGTGGTCAGCTGTTCACGGTTGCTGAACGGGCCGACCAGAACGCGGTACCAGGTCTCATCCTTGACCGTGCCCGACTCTACCGTCGCGGCCTGGCCCAGCAGGATGATCTGCGCACGCACCTTTTCGGCGTCGGCCTGTTTGCGGAACGAGCCCGCTTGCAGGAAGAACGTTGTCACCGCCGCAGGCTTGGCCACCGGAGGTGCAGGCGGAGGCGTCAAGCCGCTAAGCGCAGCCTGAGCGCGAGCGGTGTCAATCTTGGCGGCCTGTTCAGGCGAAACCGGAGTGCTCGGCGCAACCACCGGTGGCGTCTTCTCCGGCACCGCTTCGTTCGGCACGATGACTTCCGACTCAGGCAGCAGCGTGTAGAAGTCGTACTTGGGCTTCACCGGAGCGGTCGGGCTCGGCGGCGTCTTGTTCGCTTCGGCGATTTTCGCGGCCTTGGCTTCAGCCTTGACGCGCTTGATGTCGTCGCCACTGCCGGGTTCGAGTTTCATCAGGAAAACGACGAAAGCGCCGACGGTCAAGCCGATCGCCATCCACACCCAGCCTGGAATCGGCGTCTTCGCGGGAGCCTGATACCGGCTGGCGCCGCGCTTGGGAGCAGGTTTCTTTTTAACGGCCAACTTACATACGCTCCAGAGTGTCCAGACCCAACAACTGCAGGCCTTGCTTGAGGGTGCGACCGGTCAGGGCGGCGAGGCGCAAACGACTTTGCTGTTGCTCAGGGTTCTCTGCCGCCAAAATCGGGCAATTCTCGTAAAAGCTGGAAAACAGACCGGCGAGGTCATACAGGTACGCGCAGAGCACATGAGGCGTGCCCTTGTCGGCGACAGTGTTGAGGGTTTCGCCAAACTGCGCCAGACGTGCGGCGAGGTCTTGCTCTTGCGGCGCATCCAGGAGGATCCGTCCCTGGCTCGCGTCGAAGCTTTCGCCTTTTTCTTCCAGCTTGCGGAATACGCCGGCCACGCGGGTATAGGCATACAGCAAATACGGCGCAGTGTTGCCTTCGAAGCTCAGCATCTGGTCGAAGTTGAAGCTGTAGTCGCTGGCGCGATGCTTGGATAAGTCCGCATATTTCACGGCGCTGATGCCCACGGCTTTGGCGATTACGCGCAACTCTTCCTCGACGACGTCCGGGTTCTTCTCTTTGACTAGCGCGTAGGCGCGCTCTTCGGCTTCGTCGAGCAGGTCGACGAGCTTGACCGTGCCGCCATCGCGGGTCTTGAACGGGCGGCCATCGGCGCCGTTCATGGTGCCGAAGCCCATGTGCTCCATTTGCATGCCATTGGTGACAAACCCGGCACGGCGGGCGACTTCAAACACTTGCTGGAAATGTAGCGCCTGACGCTGGTCGACGAAATACAGCACTCGATCGGCTTTCAACACATTGCTGCGATAGCGGATGGCTGCCAGGTCCGTGGTGGCATAGAGATAACCGCCGCCGGCCTTTTGCACGATCACCGGAAGCGGTGTGCCCTCGGCAGTTTTGAATTCCTCAAGGAACACGCACTGCGCACCATTGCTTTCGACCAGAAGCCCGGTCTTCTTCAGATCGGCCACGACATTGGCGAGGTCGTCGTTGTAGGCACTTTCGCCCATGACGTCCTTCGGCGTAAGTTTGACGTTGAGGCGCTCGTACACTTCCTGGCAGTGCGAGAGGGAAATGTCCTTGAAGCGGGTCCACAGGCTCAGGCACTCGGCGTCGCCCGCTTGCAACTTGACCACCAGGCCACGCGCACGCTCGGCAAATTCCTCGGATGCGTCGAAGCGACCTTTGGCGGCGCGGTAGAAGTCTTCGAGGTCGGACAGCTCATCGCTGGTCGCGGGCGTTTCCTGCAGGTAGGCGAGCAGCATGCCGAACTGAGTGCCCCAATCACCTACATGGTTCTGACGGATCACGGTGTCGCCCAGAAACTCGAGTACACTGGCAACGCCGTCGCCGATGATGGTCGAACGCAAGTGGCCCACGTGCATCTCTTTGGCCAGGTTCGGCGCGGACAGATCGACGACGACCCGCTGGGCAGCACCAGCCTTGCGCACGGACAGCGTTTCGTCCGCCAAGGCCTGATCAAGGCGTGTGGCCAACGCCTGCGTGTTCTGGAAGAAATTAAGGAAGCCGGGGCCGGCGATATCAACCCGTGTGACCTGCTCGTCGGCAGGCAGCGCGGCAACGATCTTTTCAGCCAGATCGCGCGGTTTAAGGCCGGCAGGTTTGGCCAGCATCATCGCAATGTTACTGGCGAAGTCGCCGTTCTTTTTGTCCTTGGCGTTCTCCACCTGAATCGCCGGCGTCAGCCCTTCCGGCAAGACGCCATCGGTGACGAGTTGGCTCAGAGCTTGTTGAATCAGCTGGCGAATGGTGTCTTTCATGGTGCTCTCTTTCGACCGCAAGCGCGGCAGCGCCTGGATGCGCGGGTGGAAAAACTGGGCATTATCCGTGGCCGGGGCGCCCTTGCCAACCGCGTTGGATGTGCGGTCTGGGGATCCGGGTCAATAAAGATCCACCGGGTCGACATCCAGTGACCATCTCACCTGTCGCCCGCTTGGCATGTTTTCCAGTGCCAGCAGCCAGGTCGCGAGCAGCTTGTGCAGTGGTGCGCGGGCGTTGGCTTGAACCAGCAACTGGGCGCGATAGCGTCCGGCGCGTCGTTCCATGGGGGCTGGAACCGGCCCCAGTAATTCGATGCCACCCAGTGCCATGTCCTTGAGCAAGCGCTCTGCTTCGCTGCAGGCTTCGTCCAGAAAACCCTCGGCCTGGCCTGGCTTGTGCGCCTCTGCGCGCAGCAATGCCAAGTGCGAAAAGGGCGGCAGCCCTGCGGCGCGACGTTCGCTGAGGGCCTGCTCGGCAAAGGCGAAATAGCCCTGCTCGGTGAGCTGGATCAGCAGCGGGTGGTCAGCCAAATGGGTCTGGATGATGACTTTACCCGGCTCTTCTGCGCGACCAGCCCGGCCTGCAACCTGCACAATCAGCTGGGCCATGCGCTCGCTGGCGCGAAAGTCGCCCGAAAACAGTCCGCCGTCGGCGTCCAGAATCGACACCAGAGTTACGCGGGGGAAATGATGCCCTTTTGCGAGCATTTGGGTGCCCACCAAAATGCATGGCTGACCCTTCTGGATGGTGGCAAACAGTTGATTCATCGCGTCCTTGCGCGAGGTGCTGTCCCGGTCCACGCGCAGCACGGGGAAGTCCGGAAACAGTATCGCCAGTCGCTCTTCGGCGCGCTCGGTACCCGCACCCACAGGGCGCAGATCGACTTTGCCACACGCCGGGCAGTTGCGCGGCACGCGTTCGACATGCCCGCAGTGGTGGCAACGCAGCTCGCCCGAGCGTTGATGCACCGTCATGCGCGCGTCGCAGCGCGTGCATTCCGATAGCCAGCCACAGTCATGGCACAGCAGCGTCGGCGCAAAGCCGCGACGGTTGAGGAACACCAGCACCTGCTGGCCTGCTGCCAGGGTCTGGCCGATGGCTTGCTGCATGGGGCCCGATATGCCGCTGTCCAGAGGACGGCTTTTTACATCCAGGCGCAGGAAACGTGGCTGCTGAGCCCCGCCTGCACGCTCGTTCAAACGCAGGAGCGCGTACCGCCCGGTGTAAGCGTTGTGCAGGCTCTCCAGCGACGGTGTGGCCGAGCCGAGCACAATGGGAATGTCTTCCTGACGCGCCCGTACCAGCGCCAGATCACGGGCGTGATAGCGCAAGCCTTCCTGCTGTTTATACGAGCCGTCGTGTTCCTCATCGATGATGATCAGCCCCGGGTTTTTCATCGGGGTGAACAGCGCCGAGCGGGTGCCGATGATGATGTCGGCTTCGCCATCGCGGGCCGCCAGCCAGGCATCCAGTCGATCGCGATCATTGACGGCCGAGTGCAGCAGCGCGATGCGTGCGTTGAATCGTTGCTCGAAACGCGCAAGGGTCTGCGGGCCCAGGTTGATTTCAGGAATCAGCACCAACGCCTGTTTGCCTGCTTCCAGCGTCTCGCGGATGAGTTGCAGGTACACCTCGGTCTTGCCGCTGCCCGTCACGCCTGCCAGCAAAGACGCATGAAAACTGCCGAATCCTGAGCGAATCGCCTCATAAGCGGCGCGCTGTTCGGTATTGAGCGGAAGCTCCGGCTGCGCCAGCCAATGTTCGTGCCGCTCCACCGGAGCATGACCGCGCACCTCGACGGTCACCAGGGCCTTGGCGAGCAGTAGATTGAGGCTCTCGCGGTTGAGCATCAGTTTGCTCAACAGCTGGTGGGCCACCCCATGCGGGTGCTGGGCCAGCGTGCGCAGCGCCTCTTTTTGCTTCGGTGCGCGGGCGATGCGCGGATCATCGATGCTGGCGTCTGGCGCGACCTGCCAGAAGCGGTCCTGCCGTGCTTCCGCAGGCTCGCCCTGACGCAGCAGCACGGGCAGCGCCCAGCTTAGTGTGTCGCCGAGGCTGTGCTGGTAGTACTGCGCCGTCCACAGACAGAGCTTGAAGAGCGCGGGCGGCAGCGGCGGTTCGCTGTCGAGCACGGCGATGGCGGGTTTGAGTTTGTCGGCCGGCACATCGCTTTTATCGACGACTTCCACCAGCACACCGATCATCTCCCGGCGGCCGAAGGGCACCCGCAGGCGCATTCCCGGCTGCAGTGCACTGCGCGCAACACCTGCGGGAGCGAGGTAGTCGAACAGGCGACGCAGCGGCGAGGGCAGGGCGAGGCGCAAGATGGCGTCGGGCACGCGGGGGATATCCTGTTACGGGGTATGACGAAGGGCGCGATCTTAGCAGACGGCCGGCCTCAACGTTCCCTTGCGTGATTGGCAATGTCTGTTAATATGCGCGGCCTAATTCCGTGCGGTATTCAACAATAGTGTTGGGTGGCGGCACGATAGCCCGAGGAAATACCCATGAAATCCGATATCCATCCAGTTTACGAAGCCATTGACGCAACCTGCAGCTGCGGCAATGTCATCAAAACCCGTTCCACACTGGCCAAGCCTCTGAGCCTGGACGTGTGCAACGAGTGCCACCCGTTCTACACCGGCAAGCAAAAAACTCTGGACGTCGGCGGTCGTGTCGACAAGTTCAAGTCGCGTTTCGGTGCGTTCGGTCCAACCAAAGCTCCTGCTGCTGCAGAGTAAGGTTGGCCGTTCTGGAGTTACCAGTGCGTTTCTCCAGGCTGCTTGAAAAGGCGTCCCTCGCGGGCGCCTTTTTTATGTCTGCGTTTTGGCTTTCCACAGCCCAGGCGCTGTGTCCGGCGCCACCTTCGTTGCCTGTGGTCAGCGTGCAGCGAGTGGTTGATGGCGACACGTTGCGCCTCAGTGATGGGCGCAGCGTTCGCATGATTGGTCTGAACACACCTGAAACCGGCAAGAAAGGTCAGGCCGCCGAGCCTTTCGCCGAAGCCGCCAAGCGTCGCTTGCAGACGCTGGTAGACGCTAGCGACGGAGAGGTCAGGCTGCGTGTGGGTGAGCAGCCGGCCGATCACTACGGCCGCACGCTGGCCAACGTGTATGGGCACGATAACGCCAATTTCGAAGCGCAACTTCTCTCGGAAGGGCTGGGCTACCTCGTCGCGGTGTCTCCGAACGTCGCCCTGGTGAATTGCCAGAAGGCTGCAGAGCAGTCAGCTCGTCAGGCCCGCCTTGGTCTTTGGCGCAACTCGCCGGTCGTGCCGGTCGAGCGCGTCAACAGCGGCGGCTTTGCAGTGCTCAGCGGCCGCGTGACCGAGGTGCAGCGCAATGGCGGCGGCGTATGGATCGAGTTCGGCAACTCTGTGGTGCTTCGCATCGCCCCCAAGCTGGTCGGCCAGTTTGATGTGCCTGCCATCCAGCGCCTTAAAGGGCAACAGGTCGAAGCGCGGGGCTGGGTCGTTGATCGATCCCGTCGCGGCGGTCTGAAGTCAGGCCAGCCACGCTGGATGATGCCAATCACTCATCCGGTCATGCTGGATACAATCAATAAATAAATTGTAGACACTTATAGGCGGGATTGTGGACTCGCTAAGCCGCGTATGCTGCGGTTCTACGCTGAAAGTCGTAGATGCGGCCTCTTGACACAGATGACCCGCCAGTCTTGTTAGGACTTTATGACTTGCGTATGCTCGGCGGTCCGTCTGTCCAACACCAAAAAGCGGAATGCCCCCATGTCAGATTTGAAAACTGCCGCTCTCGAATATCACGCCCATCCGCGTCCCGGGAAACTCAGCGTCGAGCTCACCAAAGCCACCGCCACTGCTCGCGATCTGTCGCTGGCCTACAGCCCGGGTGTGGCTGAGCCGGTCCGCGAAATCGGTCGCGATCCGGAGCTTGCCTACAAGTACACCGGCAAAGGCAATCTGGTAGCGGTCATCTCTGATGGCACTGCAATTCTGGGGCTGGGTAACCTTGGTCCGCTCGCGTCCAAGCCAGTCATGGAAGGCAAGGGGGTGCTGTTCAAGCGCTTTGCCGGTATCGACGTGTTTGACATCGAAGTCGACTCTGAAAGCCCGCAGGCCTTCATCGACACCGTGCGCCGCATTTCCATCACCTTTGGTGGCATCAATCTGGAAGACATCAAGGCACCTGAGTGCTTTGAGATCGAAAAAGCGCTGATCGAGCAGTGCGACATTCCGGTGTTCCACGACGACCAGCACGGTACCGCGATCGTGACTGCGGCCGGCATGATCAACGCCCTGGAAATCGCTGGCAAAACCCTGGAAGCGGCAAAGATCGTCTGTCTGGGCGCTGGTGCGGCGGCCATTTCCTGCATGAAGCTGCTGGTGAGCATGGGCGCGAAGATCGAAAATATCTTCATGATCGATCGCAGCGGCGTCGTTCACGACGGCCGGACCGACCTGAACCAGTACAAGGCTCAGTTCGCCCACTCCACCGACAAGCGCACCCTGGCCGATGCACTGGAAGGCGCTGACGTATTCGTCGGCCTGTCCGGTCCGAACCTGCTGAGCGCTGAAGGCCTGAAGTCGATGGCAGCCAACCCGATCGTGTTCGCCTGTTCGAACCCGGATCCGGAAATTTCGCCAGAGCTGGCCCACGCCACGCGCGATGACGTCATCATGGCGACCGGTCGTTCGGACTACCCTAATCAGGTCAACAACGTGTTGGGCTTCCCGTTCATCTTCCGTGGCGCATTGGACGTTCGTGCCAAACGCATCAACGAAGAGATGAAAATCGCCGCGGCCAACGCCCTGCGTGAGCTGGCCAAGCTGCCGGTTCCTCAGGAAGTATGCGATGCCTACGGCGGCATCGCCCTGGAATTCGGCCGTGAGTACATCATTCCAAAACCGCTGGATGTGCGCCTGCTGACCGTTGTTTCCGATGCCGTTGCAAAAGCTGCCATCGAAAGCGGCGTCGCAACCCTGCCGTATCCAAAGCACTACCCGCTGAAGAGCGTGGATGACGTGTTCAACGGCTGATAGCCAAGCGGCGTAAAAAAAAGCCCTGCGCAGATGCAGGGCTTTTTTGTGGTCGCTGGTTTTGCGTCGTGCCGGGGGGGCTCGGACCTTCCCCCGGTAATCGTAGGAGCCGGCTTGCTGGCGAACCAGTCGTGTCAGCCTACGCGTTTATCGCTGACCCACCGCCTTCGCCAGCAAGCCGGCTCCTACAGGTTGGTGTATATCCTGCTGACGGGAGCGTAGAGGCCGACGCAAAACTGTAGGAGCGCGCTTGCCCGCGATGGCGGTGGGTCTTCGAAGTTGCTATCGACTGCCCCGACGCCTTCGCCGGCAAGCCGGCTCCTGCGGAGGGTGCGTCGCGCCGAGATCGTCGGCGTGCCAGTCAACGGCTATTGGCTGAGCGGCATAAAAAAGCCCTGCACAGCTGCAGGGCTTTTTTGTGGTCGCTGGTTTTGCGTCGTGCCGGGGTGCTGGGACCTTGCCCCGGCAATCGTAGGAGCCGGCTTGCTGGCGAACCAGTCGTGTCAGTCGACACTTTTATCGCTGATTAATCGGGTTCGCCAGCAAGCCGGCACCTACAGATCGGTGTATATCCTGCTGACGGGAGCGTAGAGGCCGACGCAAAACTGTAGGAGCGCGCTTGCCCGCGATGGCGGTGGGTCAGCGAAGTTACTATCGACGGCCCGACGCCTCGCCAGCAAGCCGGCTTCTACAGAGGGGTCGAGATCGTTGGCGTGCCAGGTTCAACGGCTATTGGCTGAGCGGCATAAAAAAGCCCTGCGCAGATGCAGGGCTTTTTTGTGGTCGCTGGTTTTGCGTCGTGCCGGGGGGGCTCGGACCTTCCCCCGGCAATCGTAGGAGCCGGCTTGCTGGCGAACCAGTCGTGTCAGCCTACGCGTTTATCGCTGACCCACCGCCTTCGCCAGCAAGCCGGCTCCTACAGATTGGTGTGTATATCCTGCTGACGGGAGCGTCGAGGCCGGCGCAAAGCTGTAGGAGCGCGCTTGCCCGCGATGGCGGTGGGTCAGCGAAGTTACTATTAGCTGCCCCGACGCCTTCGCCGGCAAGCCGGCTCCTGCGGAGGGTGCGTCGCGCCGAGATCGTCGGCGTGCCAGTTCAACGGCTATTGGCTGAGCGGCATAAAAAAGCCCTGCGCAGATGCAGGGCTTTTTGGTCACAACGCTCTATTCCATGATTAGAACAGATCGATCGGGGCCGATTCGTCCGCTGGCAGTGGGCTGCCTGAAGGAGGGCTGCCACCGAGTTCGTTGACGCTGGGCGGGGTGTCCTCGCTCTTGAACAGCTCGAAGAACGCACCGGGCGTGCTTGGCGTTGCGGAGCGGCCGCTGATCGGGTCGATACGCAGGCTGAGGATACCGTCCGGCTCGGCCTGGACATGAGGCGGTTTGTCTTTCAGTGCAGCGCTCATGTACTTCATCCAGATCGGCAGCGCGACGGTGCCACCGAACTCATGGCGCCCCAGACTTTCCGGCTGATCGAAGCCGGTCCACACCGTGGTCACGTAATCAGCGTTGTAGCCGGTGAACCACGCATCCTTCGAGTCGTTGGTTGTACCCGTTTTACCAGCAATATCCGGACGATTCATTGCCAGTGCGCGGCGACCGGTACCCCGCTTGATCACGTCCTGCAGCATGCTGTTGAGGATGTACGTTGTGCGGCCGTCAACAATCCGTTCCGCCACCACAGGTGCAGGTGCGCCGCCCGGGGCATCCAGGGCGTTCGGTACGACGTTGGCGGTCAGTGGCGGTGTTTCCGGGGCTGCGTACGTCGACGCGCTGCTGATTGCAGCTTCGCTGACGGCTTTGGGGTTCGGGTCGTTGGCCGGGACGGTCGGCGGATTGGCGACGAACAGCGTCTTGCCCTCTCGGTCTTCGATCTTCTGGATAAGGTACGGGCTGATCTTATAACCGCCATTGGCGAACGCGCTCCAGCCGCTGACGATTTCCATCGGCGTCAGGGTTGCGGTGCCCAGTGCGAGGGACAGGTTGGGCGGCAGGTCCTGCTTGTTGAAGCCAAACCGGGTGATGTAATTGATCGCAGTGTTCACCCCCAGGCTTTGCAGCAGGCGGATCGACACCAGGTTGCGCGACTTGTACAGCGCTTCACGCAGGCGGATCGGGCCCAGGAAGGTGCCGGTGTCATTCTTGGGGCGCCACACTTTGTCGATGGCTTCGTCGACAAATACGATCGGTGCGTCATTTACCAGGCTTGCGGCGGTGTAGCCGTTGTCCAGCGCGGCCGAATAGAGGAACGGCTTGAAGCTGGAACCCGGTTGGCGCTTGGCCTGCATGGCGCGGTTGTAGTTGCTCTGCTCGAACGCAAAGCCGCCAACCAGAGCCCGGATCGCGCCGTTTTGCGGATCCAGCGAAACCAGCGCGCTCTGCGCCACGGGAAGCTGGCTGAACTTGAGCGAGTTATCCGGCTGACGCTGCAAGCGCACCAGATCGCCGACGTGGGCGATGTCTGCGGGCTGCTTGGGATTGGCGCCAACGCTGTTGGTGTTCAAAAACGCCTTGGCCCATTTCATACTGTCCCAAGCCACGCTTTCTTCATTTTCGCCACTGCGCGTCAGCACACGGATACCGGTTTTGTCGACCTGCGTAACGATGGCCGGCTCCAGGCCGCTGATTGGACGCTGTTTGCTCAATTCCTGCACCCAGCCGTCGCGCGTCAAACCGGGAAAACGGCTCTCCGGCCCACGGTAGCCATGGCGCTGGTCATACTCGATCAGCCCGTCCTGGACGGCCTTGTTGGCGTCTTCCTGAAGGTTGCTGGGCACGGTAGTCGTGACCCGAAAACCTTCTGTATAGGCTTCGCTGCCATAACGGCCGACCATTTCGGCTCGGGCCATTTCGGCGATGTACGGCGCGTTCACTTCCGGGCTCTGGACGTGATAGCTGGCGTTGATGGGCTCGACGAGTGCGGTCTGGTAGGTGTTCTGGTCGATTTTCCCGAGTTTGAACATGCGCCCCAGGATCCAGTCGCGGCGCTCTTTGGCACGCACCGGGTTCGCCAGTGGGTTGAATCGTGACGGCGCCTTTGGCAGGCCCGCGATCATCGCCATTTGTGCGACGCTCAGGTCACGAATGGATTTGCCGTAGTAAACCTGTGCCGCGGCCTCGATGCCGTAAGCACGGTTGCCCAGGTAGATCTTGTTAACGTACAGCTCGAGAATCTCGTCTTTCGTAAGTTGGCGCTCGATTTGCAAGGCCAAGAGAATCTCGGTGGTTTTGCGCGAAAAACTGCGCTCGCTGGTCAGGAAATAGTTTTTCGCAACCTGCATGGTGATGGTCGAGCCGCCGGACTGGATGTGACCGCTCTTGACCAACTGACTCGCCGCGCGCATCAGGCTGCTTGGGTCCACGCCATAGTGGTTTTCAAAGTTGTCGTCTTCGGCCGACAACAGGGCGTGTATGAAATTGGGCGGAATATCGGCGAAACGGATCGGAGAACGGCGCATTTCGCCAAACTCTGCGATGAGCTTGCCGTCGCTGCTGAACACCCGCAGCGGGATCTGCAGCTGAATATTGCGCAGGGCATCGACCGAAGGCAGATTGGGCGCCAGATAGAGAAAGGCGCCGCTCAGGCCGAGCAGCAGCCCACAGACGACCGCGACGATGGACCACCAGAAAAACTTCAGCAGGCGTATCAAGGCTTTTGGATTTCCAGAAAAAAGAATGGGTTAAGCGCAGGCATTTACAAATGAACACGCCTTGAAGCTTTGCTACACGAAAAAAACGCTGGGCATTATAAGCATTTTTCGTCGACGAGCGTTATTTGCGCTACTGTCAAGTCAGCCGACAATGACGTGGCACCAGAAATCATCCGTAAGTGACGGAAACGCATAGGGAATCGGTTGTGTTCGAACTCTTCAGTAAGAAGGCCAACACCCTTCTAGGGATCGATATTAGCTCCACCTCGGTAAAGCTCCTTGAATTGAGTCGTTCCGGCACCCGTTACAAGGTCGAGTCTTATGCGGTCGAGCCGCTGCCTGCCAATGCGGTCGTCGAAAAGAACATCGCGGAGCTTGAAGGGGTCGGCAGTGCTTTGACGCGTTTGCTGGTAAAAGCGAAGAGCAACGTCAAAATCGCGGCGGTTGCGGTCGCCGGATCGGCTGTTATTACCAAGACGATCGAGATGGATGCGGGCCTTTCCGACGACGAGATGGAAAACCAACTCAAGATCGAAGCCGATCAGTACATTCCCTATCCCCTTGAAGAAGTCGCTATCGATTTCGAAGTCCAGGGCTATTCGGCGCGCAATCCCGAGCGCGTTGAGGTGCTTCTGGCAGCATGCCGCAAGGAAAACGTCGAGGTCCGGGAAGCGGCGTTGGCATTGGCGGGTCTCACTGCACGCGTGGTGGATGTCGAGGCCTATGCGCTGGAACGCTCGTTTGGCCTGTTGTCCGCACAGTTGGGCCAGGATCACGAGCAGTTGACGGTCGCCGTCATCGACATCGGCGCGACGATGACCACCCTCAGCGTGCTGCACAACGGCCGCATCATCTATACCCGTGAACAGTTATTTGGCGGTCGTCAGCTCACTGAGGAAATTCAGCGCCGCTATGGTTTATCGGTGAGTGAAGCCGGTCTTGCCAAAAAACAGGGTGGACTGCCTGACGACTATGTCTCCGAAGTGCTGCAGCCCTTCAAGGATGCGGTGGTTCAACAAGTGTCCCGCTCGCTGCAGTTTTTCTTTGCGGCCGGCCAGTACAACCGCGTCGACTACATCATGCTCGCGGGAGGCACTGCCTCTATATCGGGTCTTGATCGGCTGATTCAGGAGCGTCTTGGCACACCGACGCTGGTTGCAAACCCTTTCGCTGATATGGCGCTGAGCGCCAAAGTCAACGCCGGCGCCCTCGCCAGCGACGCTCCCGCACTGATGATCGCATGCGGTCTTGCATTGAGGAGCTTCGACTAATGGCACGGATCAACTTACTACCCTGGCGCGAGCAGCAACGTGAGGCGCGCAAGAAGCGCTTTATCCTTGCGCTGGCCGGCGTATTGGTCGTCGGCGTAGGTGCGGTTCTTCTGGCTGATCAATATTTGAGCAGTGCCATCGCTCACCAGAATGCGCGCAACGAGTTTGTCAGAACCGAAATCGTTCAGCTGGACGCTCGTATCAAGGAAATCAGCGAGCTGAAGGCGCGCCGCAAGCAATTGCTGGAACGCATGAAGATCATCCAGGACCTGCAGGGCAATCGACCCATCATCGGCCGCGTATTTGACCAGCTGGCTCGCACACTGCCAGACGGCGTGTTCTTCAACGACGTAAAAATGACGGGGCAGATGATCAGCATCTCCGGTGCAGCCGAGTCCAACAACCGGGTCTCGGATCTGCTGCGTAACCTGGACGCGTCCGACTGGCTGGAGTCTCCGAGCCTGACGGAGGTCAAGGCCAATACCGCGGGCGGCGTGGATCAAACCAACACCTTCCAGTTAACGGTACGTCAGACGCAGCCGGCGGTTGAGGGGGTCAAGCCATGAACATGAGTGAATGGCTGGACAGCCTGCGCAAGATCGACATCAACGATCTGGACGTCAACAACCTGGGGTCCTGGCCTGCGGCCGTAAAAACCATCGCTGGCGCTCTGTTGTTGGCGCTGGTGCTGGCAGGTGGCTATTTCTTCTACATCCAGGACATGCAGGCTCAGCTGGATCAGGCGCGCAGTGAAGAAGTAGCGCTTAAAGAGCAGTTTGCGACCAAGGCCTATCAAGCGGCGAACCTTGCGGCTTACAAGAGCCAAATGGTGGAGATGGAAAACACCTTCGGTGCGCTGCTACGTCAGTTGCCGAGCGATACCGAAGTCCCGGGCTTGCTGGAAGACATCACCCGTACGGGCCTGGGCAGCGGTCTTGAGTTTGAGGAAATCAAGCTGCTCCCCGAGGAAGCGCAGCAGTTTTATATTGAATTGCCTATCCAGATCACTGTGACCGGCAGCTATCACGACCTGGCAACCTTCGCCAGTGGGGTGGCCAGTCTGCCGCGAATCGTCACGCTGCATGACTTCGAGATCAAGCCGCTGGATGCCAAGTCCCCGGCGAAACTGCGCATGAGCATTCTGGCCAAGACCTACCGTTATAACGATAAAGGCGTTCAGAACATCGACACGAAAGGGCCTGCGAAATGAGGGCGATGCGTTGGTTGTACCTCGGCGTCACGCTGATGGGGCTCGCAGGCTGTGGCAGCTCGGATGAATTTGACGATCTGAAGCAGTACATGGGCGAGGTTCGCGCGCGTCCGGTCGGCACCATTGAGCCAATGCCCAAGTTCCGGCCATATGAAGCCTTTACCTATGCGGCGGCGAGCCTGCGCAGCCCGTTTCAGCCGCCGGTCAAAATCGATCTGGTCAACCGTCAGAGGGGCTCGCATCTGGTCCAGCCCGACCCGACCCGGGTCAAGCAGTTCCTTGAGGGCTTCAACATCGATTCCTTTGAAATGGTGGGTACGTTGAGTAACGAAAGCGGGACGTTCGCGTTGCTTCGCGGGGCGGGCGGCGTGCATAGGGTGAAAGTGGGCGATTACCTGGGCCGCAACGATGGCCGGATTACGGCAATCAGCGATTCCGCAGTTCAGGTGATGGAAATCGTGCCGGATGGTGAGGGGGCGTGGCTGGAGCGTCCGCTCAGCATCTCGCTCAAGGAACGCTCATGAAGACGGCAAGCAAGCGCAGCACCTTCGAATCTGCACAGTGGTGGAATGTGAACATGAACAGGATTCTTTCGATTATCGGCGTGTCGCTAGGGATGGCGCTGCTTTCACCGATTCTTCAGGCAGCGAACCTCAAGACGCTGGACGTAGCAGCACTGCCGGGGGATCGAGTCGAATTGAAGTTGTCCTTCGATGGCCCAGTGGCGGCGCCGCGTGGTTACACCACCGAGCAACCGGCGCGGATCGCGCTTGACCTGCCGGGTGTCACCAGCCAGTTGGCGATCAAGAGCCGTGACCTGGGTTCAGGCAATGCGCATAGCGTGGTGGTCGTCGAGGCCAAGGATCGCACGCGGGTGATCATCAACCTCACCACGCTCGCGCCGTACAGCTCTCGGGTAGAAGGCAACAACCTGTTCGTGGTCGTGGGCCAGGGTGCGGCTGCGGCGCAAGGCTCACAGCCCAGTACCGCCCTGGGCGCGCCGCGGGTGAGCGTGCCCCCCGCGCAATCGAAGCCTGTCGCCCGTTCCTACGCTCCCGGCCCGCGGTCGGTGAAAAATGTCGATTTCCAACGCGGAGAGCTCGGTGAGGGCAACGTCATCATCGAACTGAGCGACACCGGTATTGCTCCGGATATTCAGGAGCAGGGCGGCAAGATTCGCGTCGACTTCGCCAAGACTCAGTTGCCGGATCCGTTGCGCGTGCGCCTCGACGTGAAGGATTTCGCCACGCCGGTGCAGTTCGTCAATTCAAGTGTCAGCGGCGACAAAGCCAGCATTTCGATCGAGCCGTCTGGCGCGTTCGATTATTCCGCCTACCAGACGGAAAACAAGCTGACCATCAGCGTGCGTCCATTGACCAACGAGGATCAGGAGCGCCGTAACTCGGAAAAACTGGTCTATACCGGCGAGAAACTGTCGCTGAATTTCCAGGACATCGATGTCCGGTCGGTTCTGCAGCTGATCGCCGATTTCACCAACCTCAATCTGGTTGCCAGTGACACGGTCCAGGGCGGTATCACCCTGCGCCTGCAAAACGTGCCGTGGGATCAGGCGCTGGATCTGGTGCTTAAAACCAAAGGTCTGGACAAGCGCAAGATCGGTAATGTTTTGCTGGTCGGGCCCGCTGATGAGATCGCCGCCCGTGAGCGTCAGGAGCTGGAGTCGCTGAAGCAGATTTCCGAGTTGGCGCCGCTGCGTCGTGAGTTGCTGCAAGTGAACTATGCCAAGGCTGCCGATATCGCCAAGCTCTTTCAGTCGGTGACCAGTGCGGAATCGAAAACCGACGAGCGCGGCTCGATCACGGTCGATGAGCGTACCAACAACATCATTGCCTACCAGACTCAGGATCGCCTGGATGAGCTGCGCCGCATCGTTTCGCAGCTGGATATCCCGGTGCGTCAGGTCATGATCGAGGCGCGCATCGTTGAAGCGAATGTCGACTATGACAAAGCTCTGGGCGTGCGCTGGGGCGGATCGAGCAACCGGGGGAATTTCACCACTGGCGGCAATGGCACAGTCACCGGCGCAGCGGCGACCAACGGACCTTATGTGGACATGGGCGTGACCGATGCCACCTCGTCGATCGGTCTGGGTTTCCTGACCAACAATACGATTCTCGATCTCGAACTGACGGCGATGGAGAAGAGCGGGAATGGTGAAGTCGTTTCGCAGCCGAAGGTCGTTACGTCGGACAAGGAAACCGCGAAAATCCTGAAAGGTACGGAGGTGCCGTATCAGGAGGCCAGTTCGAGCGGCGCGACGTCGGTGTCGTTCAAAGAGGCTTCGCTGTCGCTGGAAGTAACGCCACAGATCACTCCGGATAACCGCATCATCATGGAGGTCAAGGTCACGAAGGATGAACCGGACTACGTGAACACGGTGCTTGGAGTTCCGCCCATCAAGAAAAACGAGGTCAATGCCAAGGTGTTGGTAGCCGACGGCGAGACCATAGTTATTGGCGGGGTGTTCTCCAACACGCAAAGTAAAGTCGTCGACAAGGTGCCATTTTTGGGCGATGTGCCGTATGTTGGCCGCCTTTTCCGGCGCGATGTGGTCTCGGAGTCAAAATCCGAGCTATTGGTCTTCCTCACTCCGCGTATCATGAACAACCAGGCGATTGCTGTGAGTCGTTGATTCTGTGCGAAATTTAATACTTGTGGGGCCGATGGGGGCGGGTAAGAGCACCATCGGCCGCTTGCTGGCCAAAGAGCTTCGACTGCCGTTCAAGGATTCCGACAAGGAAATCGAACTGCGAACGGGCGCCAATATCCCCTGGATCTTCGATAAAGAAGGTGAGGCAGGCTTTCGCGACCGGGAGCAGGCAATGATTGCCGAGCTCTGCGCGCTCGATGGCGTGGTGGTGGCTACCGGCGGCGGCGCGGTCATGCGCGAAGAAAACCGCCGCGCATTGTACGCCGGTGGTCGGGTGGTGTATCTGCATGCCTCGGTCGAGCAGCAAGTGGGCCGGACTTCCCGGGACCGCAACCGGCCATTGCTGCGCACCGCCGACCCCGCGCGCGTGCTGCGCGAACTGCTGGCTATCCGCGATCCGCTGTACCGGGAAATCGCCGATGTGATCATCCAAACCGATGAGCGGCCGCCCCGAATGGTGGTCATCGACATCCTTGCCCTTCTGGCCGAGCTTCCTCCCCGTTAAAGCGCAGACGGAAATGCGCTATCCTCGGCGACCATAAAAAGCGGGGTCGTGAAATGGCCTTGCGCCATAGCCAGTGTTGGCGTTTCGTGACGCACAGACACAGGCAACCAATTGTTAACAGCGTGGGGACACATGCAGACACTCAAGGTCGAGCTTGGCGAACGCAGCTACCCGATTCACATCGGCGAAGGCTTGCTGGATCAGCCCGAGTTGCTCAAGCCATACATAGCCGGGAAACAAGTGGCGATCGTTTCAAACGCCACGGTCGCTCCGCTGTACATGGAGCGCCTTACTCAATCCCTCGCCGGTTACAGCGTCTTGCCGATTGTGCTTCCCGACGGCGAAGCCTTCAAAAACTGGGAAACCCTGCAAACCATTTTCGACGCGCTCTTGACTGCGCGCCATGATCGTCGCACCACCGTGATTGCGTTGGGCGGTGGCGTGATCGGGGACATGGCCGGCTTCGCGGCTGCCTGTTATCAACGTGGTGTGGAATTCATTCAGGTACCGACCACGCTGTTGTCTCAGGTAGATTCATCGGTCGGTGGTAAAACCGGCATTAATCACCCGCTGGGCAAAAACATGGTCGGCGCGTTCTACCAGCCAAATGCAGTCTTGATCGACACAGCTTCGCTGAACAGCTTGCCCGAACGGGAACTGTCGGCCGGTCTCGCCGAGGTCATCAAATACGGCCTGATCTGTGACGAACCCTTCCTGACATGGCTCGAAGAGAACGTGGACAAGCTGCGCGCGCTGGATCAGGTCGCGCTGACCACAGCCATCGAGCGTTCTTGCGCGGCCAAGGCTGCGGTGGTGGGTGCCGATGAGCGGGAATCCGGTGTGCGTGCCACACTCAACCTGGGCCACACGTTCGGCCACGCCATCGAAACGCACATGGGGTATGGGGTATGGCTGCACGGCGAGGCAGTGGCGGCAGGTACGGTAATGGCCCTTGAAATGTCCGCACGTCTGGGGTGGATCACCGAGCAAGAGCGCGACCGTGGCATCCGTATTTTTCAGCGTGCCGGTTTGCCGGTCGTTCCGCCTGAAGACATGACGCCCGAGCATTTCCTCGAGCACATGGCGGTGGACAAAAAGGTCATAGACGGTCGTCTGCGCCTGGTGCTGTTGTGTCGCATCGGCGAGGCAGTAGTGACCGACGAATATCCACAAGAAGTACTACAGGCCACACTGGTCGCGGATTACCGCGCCTTGGTGGATCAGCTTAGAGGTTAATGAGAAATCCATGACTAGTTTGCACGCCGATGAGGCCTTCCTCGGTCATTACCAGTTGAGTCATGACCCCTTTGCAACGCGGGTCCCCGGCTTCAAATTCTTCCCTGCACAGCGCAAGCCCGTGCTGGGTCAGCTGCATCATCTCGCACGCTACAGCCAGTTGCTGTTGGTGGTCACGGGCCCCCAGGGCAGCGGCAAGACGTTGCTGCGTCAGGCGCTGGTGGCGAGCACCAACAAACAGTCGGTGCAAAGCGTCGTGGTCTCGGCGCGCGGTGCAGGCGATGCGACAGGCGTGTTGCGCCAGGTTGCGCAGGCGCTGAACGTCGCACAGGCGGAAATGCGTCCGATCCTGTCACAAGTCGTGCAGCTGGCGCTGACAGGCCAGGAGGTCTACATCCTGGTGGACGATGCCGAACAACTGGGCGAATCCGCACTCGAAGCGTTGTTGGGATTGGCGGCAGGTACCCCGGAAGGGCGCCCGCATGTCTTCCTGTTCGGCGAGGCTTCGATCATTGATCGCCTGGATCAATTGTGCGCCGAGAGCGGTACGGAGGAAGAACGCTTCCACGTTATCGAACTCGCGCCGTATACCGAAGAAGAAACCCGTGAGTATCTGGCTCAGCGTCTCGACGGCGCCGGGCAGGGCGTTGGATTGTTCAGCGCCGAGCAGATCAGCGATATCCATGAGCAGTCCGGTGGATGGCCAGGTGCGATTAATCAGGTCGCGCGCGATTCGATGATCGAAGCCATGATTGCCAGCCGCTCTGCGGTCAAGCGTCCAAGTATGGGGTTCAAGATGCCTAAGAAACACGTGTTGGCTTTGGGTGGGGTTGTTGTCGCGGCGGTCCTCGCTGCGTGGTTGATTCCAGGTCGCAGCAACGCACCCGCTACGGCGCCAGCCAACTCTCAGGCTCAACTGCCTCTGGGTCAGGGCCAGGCGCCGGCTCAACAATCGAACAACGGTGGCCCGGCGATCGAGTTCGCCGGCAATTCGCAGCCAATGCCGTTGCCGATGAACGGGAGCTCGCAACCGGTTACACGCACACCTCTGGCTGAAGCGGCGGGCTCGGGTGAGGGTGACGGTGAAGACGGCGGTGCCGCCGCCAATCAATCGCTGCAGCCGCCGACGGTAACCACCACTGCGCCACCTGCGGGTGCATCGGCAGGGCCTGCTCCAAGCATGGCGCAGCAGCCGGTTCCAGCGCCACGCCCGGCGCCCGCCGCCAAGCCTACACCTGCTCCGGCGCCCGCTCCTGCCGCCAAGCCTGCGCCTGCGCCGACTCAGGTGGCGACTGCCAAGCCTGCTCCGGCCCCGGCAGCCAAGCCTGCTGCTCCGGCAGCTGCAGCGTCTGGCGCAGCGGGCAGTGGCTGGTATTCAGGTCAGGCTCCCACGCATTACGTGGTGCAGATCCTGGGCACGAGCTCTGAAACCACTGCCCAAAGCTACGTAAAAGAGCAGGGCGCCGAGTACCGTTATTTCAAGAAAACCCTGCAGGGCAAGCCTCTGTATGTGGTGACCTACGGCAGTTTCGCTGATCGCAATGCAGCGCTCACTGCTATCAAGGCCTTGCCAGAGAAGGTTCAGGCTGGTAAACCTTGGCCTCGTACCGTCGGCAGCATCCAACAGGAACTCGCTGCCGCACGCTGATGACGCAGGGATCTTATCCGGGTCCCTCGCTTGGCTCCCCCGATTATCACGCATGAGCGTGCTGCCAATGAGCAGCGCGCCTTGCGCTGTCTGCGTCTCAGACACACATTGATCTTCGGGCTCTCATTGGTCAGACTCGCAAAAGAGCTCTGGCTAGCACGAGAATCGATATAAAACCTTTCATGAATGCGACATAAATTTGCGACAGTTCGTCGCCAAATTTGTGAGGACTTGTGTCGCTGTGTACAATGACCTCCCTTTTGCTCCCGCAAAGCCGGCGTACGTTCGGCGTGGATGGTAAATGGTTGAATTGAAAAGAAATTTGTCTCGTTAAGAGGCAGCCTGGTGAGAATGTGTCTATGAAAGCAGGTCTGTACCATCCGGAAGAATTCAAGGATAACTGTGGTTTCGGCCTGATCGCCCATATGCAAGGCGAGCCCAGTCATCACCTGTTGCAGACGGCTATCGAAGCCCTGACCTGCATGACCCACCGTGGTGGTATCAATGCCGACGGCAAGACCGGCGACGGTTGCGGTCTATTGATGCAAAAGCCCGACGCTTTCCTGCGTGCGGTGGCTACCGAGCACTTTGGTGTCGACCTGCCGCGCCAGTATTGCGCAGGCATGGTCTTCCTCAATCAGGACGACGCCAGGGCCGAAGCGGCCCGCGAGAACATGAACCGAGAAATCCTGGCGGCCGGGCTGACGTTGATCGGCTGGCGTCAGGTGCCGATCGACACCAGCGTGCTGGGCCGGCTGGCGCTTGAGCGTCTGCCGAAGATCGAACAGGTCTTCATCGGCGGCGAAGGCCTCAGCGATCAGGAATTCGCGATCAAGCTGTTCTGCGCCCGTCGCCGTTCATCGGTCGCCAACGCTGCCGACACCGACCATTACATCTGCAGCTTTTCGCACAAGACCATCATCTATAAAGGCCTGATGATGCCGCGTGATCTCACGGCATTTTTCCCGGACCTCAACGACGAACGCCTGCAAACCGCGATCTGCGTGTTCCACCAGCGTTTCTCGACCAATACCCTGCCGAAGTGGCCGCTGGCTCAGCCATTCCGCTTCCTCGCCCACAACGGCGAGATCAATACGATCACCGGTAACCGCAACTGGGCACAGGCCCGTCGCACCAAGTTCAGCAACGATTTGATGGACCTCGACGAACTGGGCCCGTTGGTCAACCGCGTGGGCTCCGACTCTTCGAGCATGGATAACATGCTGGAGCTGATGGTCACCGGCGGCATCGACCTGTTCCGTGGCGTGCGCATGCTCGTGCCGCCTGCGTGGCAGAACGTCGAGACCATGGACCCGGACCTGCGCGCATTTTACGAATTCAACTCCATGCACATGGAGCCGTGGGACGGCCCGGCCGGTATCGTCATGACCGAAGGTCGCCATGCTGTCTGCCTGCTCGACCGCAACGGCCTGCGCCCTGCACGCTGGGTCACGACCAAGAATGGCTATATCACTCTGGCGTCGGAAATCGGCGTCTGGAACTACAAGCCCGAGGACGTGATTGCCAAAGGCCGTGTCGGGCCGGGTCAGATCTTTGCTGTGGACACCGAAACCGGGCAGATCCTCGACACCGATGCCATCGACAGCCGTCTCAAGTCGCGCCACCCGTACAAGCAGTGGCTGCGCAAAAATGCGCTGCGCATTCAGGCGACGCTGGAAGACCACGACCACGGCTCGGCGTTTTACAACCCGTATCAGCTCAAGCAGTACATGAAAATGTTCCAGGTCACGTTCGAAGAGCGTGATCAGATCCTGCGCCCGCTGGGTGAGCAAGGTCAGGAAGCGGTCGGCTCCATGGGCGATGACACGCCAATGGCGGTGCTGTCCCGTCGCGTCCGCACGCCATACGACTATTTCCGTCAGCAGTTCGCGCAGGTCACCAACCCGCCGATCGACCCGCTGCGCGAAGCCATAGTCATGTCGCTGGAAGTCTGCCTCGGTGCCGAGCGCAATATTTTCCAGGAGTCGCCGGAGCACGCTTCTCGCGTGATTCTCAGCTCGCCGGTTGTTTCTCCGGCCAAGTGGCGCTCGCTGATGACCCTTGATCGTCCGGGCTTTGATCGTCAGATCATCGACCTGAATTACGACGAAACCATGGGCCTGGAAGCGGCCGTGCGCAACGTCGCGGATCAGGCTGAAGAAGCCGTGCGTTCGGGCAAGACCCAGATTGTCTTGAGCGACCGCCATATCGCGCCGGGCAAGTTGCCGATCCACGCATCGCTTGCCACCGGCGCGGTGCACCACCGCCTGACCGAAAAAGGCCTGCGCTGCGACAGCAACATCCTCGTCGAGACCGCTACAGCACGCGACCCGCACCATTTCGCCGTATTGATCGGCTTCGGTGCGTCGGCGGTGTATCCGTTCCTGGCATACGAAGTGCTGGGTGACCTGATCCGCACCGGTGAAGTGCTGGGCGATCTGTACGAGGTCTTCAAGAACTACCGCAAAGGCATCACCAAGGGCCTGCTGAAAATTCTCTCGAAAATGGGGATTTCCACCGTGGCGTCGTACCGTGGCGCGCAACTGTTCGAGGCCATCGGGCTGTCCGAAGAAGTCTGCGAGCTGAGCTTCCGGGGTGTGCCAAGCCGCATCAAGGGTGCTCGTTTCGTCGACATCGAAGCTGAGCAAAAAGCGCTGGCCTTC
This sequence comes from Pseudomonas sp. ME-P-057, assembly GCF_030208975.1. NCBI lineage: Bacteria > Pseudomonadati > Pseudomonadota > Gammaproteobacteria > Pseudomonadales > Pseudomonadaceae > Pseudomonas > Pseudomonas sp. ME-P-057. The sequence continues at coordinate 60,641 of NZ_JARVSX010000018.1, read as the reverse complement.
GAAGCCTGGAGCGCGCGCAAGCCGATCCAGCAGGGCGGCCTGCTGAAGTTTGTCTATGGCGGCGAGTACCACGCCTACAACCCTGACGTGGTGGCGATGCTGCAAGCCGCCGTACAGCAGGGCGATTACAGCAAGTTCAAGGAATACACAGCGCTGGTGGACAACCGTCCCGTGTCGATGATCCGCGACCTGCTCAAGGTCAAGGAGCTTGATACACCGCTGGGCATTGATGAGATCGAGCCCCTCGAAGGCATCCTCAAGCGTTTTGACTCGGCGGGGATTTCGCTGGGCGCACTGTCGCCTGAAGCGCACGAGGCGCTGGCCGAAGCGATGAACCGTCTGGGTGCGCGCTCCAACTCTGGCGAGGGCGGCGAAGATCCGGCGCGCTACGGGACCATCCGCAGCTCCAAGATCAAACAGATCGCGACGGGTCGTTTTGGCGTGACGCCTGAATACCTGGTCAACGCCGACGTGCTGCAGATCAAGGTTGCGCAAGGCGCCAAGCCGGGCGAGGGCGGGCAATTGCCAGGCGGCAAGGTCAATGGCCTGATCGCCAAACTGCGGTATGCGGTACCGGGCGTGACGTTGATTTCGCCACCGCCGCATCACGATATCTACTCGATCGAAGACCTGTCGCAGCTGATTTTCGACCTCAAGCAGGTCAATCCGGCGGCGCTGGTTTCGGTCAAGCTGGTGGCCGAGGCAGGTGTGGGCACGATTGCGGCGGGTGTGGCCAAGGCTTACGCTGACCTGATCACAATTTCCGGCTACGACGGCGGCACCGGTGCATCTCCGCTGTCGTCGATCAAATACGCAGGTTCGCCGTGGGAAATCGGTTTGGCCGAGACCCACCAGACCCTGCGCGGCAACGACCTGCGCGGCAAAGTCCGTGTGCAAACCGACGGCGGTCTGAAAACCGGTCTCGACGTGATCAAGGCCGCCATTCTCGGCGCTGAAAGCTTCGGCTTCGGCACCGCGCCAATGATCGCGCTGGGCTGCAAATACCTGCGCATCTGCCACCTGAACAACTGCGCCACCGGCGTGGCCACGCAGAACGACAAGCTGCGCAAGGATCACTACATCGGCACCGTCGACATGGTGATCAACTTCTTCACCTACGTGGCCGAAGAAACCCGTGAGTGGCTCGCCAAGCTGGGTGTGCGTTCTCTCGAAGAGCTGATCGGGCGTACAGACCTGCTGGAAATCCTGCCGGGCGAAACCGCCAAGCAGCAGCATCTGGACCTGACGCCGCTGCTGGGCAGCGATCACATCCCGGCCGACAAACCGCAGTTCAGTCAGGTTGATCGCAACCCGCCGTTCGACAAAGGTCTGCTGGCCGAGAAAATGGTCGAGCTGGCGATCTCGGCCATTCAGGGCAAGAGCGGTGGCGACTACGAACTGGATATCTGCAACTGCGACCGCTCCATCGGCGCGCGGATTTCTGGCGAGATCGCCAAGCTGCACGGCAATCAGGGCATGAATGATGCGCCGGTGACGTTCCGCTTCAAGGGCACCGCCGGGCAGAGCTTCGGCGTGTGGAATGCCGGCGGCCTGAACATGTATCTGGAAGGCGACGCCAACGACTACGTCGGCAAAGGCATGACCGCGGGCAAGTTGGTGATCGTGCCGCCAAAAGGCAGCCCGTTCAAAACCCAGGACAGCGCGATCATCGGCAACACGTGCCTGTACGGCGCAACCGGCGGCAAGTTGTTCGCGGCGGGCACGGCGGGCGAGCGTTTCGCGGTGCGTAACTCCGGCGCTCACACGGTTGTCGAGGGCACTGGCGACCATTGCTGCGAGTACATGACCGGCGGTTTCGTCTGCGTCCTGGGCAAGACCGGCTACAACTTCGGCTCTGGCATGACCGGTGGCTTTGCTTACGTGCTCGATCAGGACAACACATTCGTTGACCGGGTCAACCACGAACTGGTCGAAATCCAGCGCATCAGCGGTGAAGCGATGGAGGCCTATCGCAGCCATCTGGAGCGCGTGCTGGCTGAATACGTGACGGAAACCGACAGCGAGTGGGGCCGCAATCTCTGGGAAAACCTGGATGACTATCTGCGCCGCTTCTGGTTGGTGAAGCCGAAAGCTGCGAGCTTGAAGTCACTGTTGTCCAGCACCCGCGCGAATCCGCAATAAAGCAGCCGCAAGCTGCAAGTTTGGAGCGTCAAACTTGTAGCTCGTGTACCGAATGAATTTGATTTTCTTGCAGCTTGAAGCGTGTCGCTTGAAGCTGCCGCGAAGAGGCTCCAAATGGCTGAACGTCTCAGTAACGACTTCCAGTTCATCGAAGTCGGGCGTAAAGACCCGAAAAAGAAACTGCTGCGGCAACGCAAGAAAGAGTTCGTGGAGATCTACGAACCTTTCAAACCTCAGCAGTCGGCCGATCAGGCCCACCGTTGCCTGGGTTGCGGCAACCCATATTGTGAATGGAAATGCCCTGTGCATAACTTCATTCCCAACTGGCTCAAGCTCGTCTCGGAAGGCAACATCCTGGCGGCGGCCGAGCTGTCGCACCAGACCAACACGCTGCCGGAAGTCTGCGGCCGTGTCTGTCCGCAGGACCGTCTGTGCGAAGGTGCGTGCACCCTTAACGACGGCTTCGGTGCTGTCACCATCGGGTCGGTCGAGAAATACATCACCGACACCGCATTTGCCATGGGCTGGCGCCCGGACATGTCCCGCGTCGTACCGACCGGCAAGCGCGTGGCGATCATTGGTGCAGGCCCTGCGGGGCTGGGCTGCGCCGACATTCTGGTACGCGGTGGCGTGGCACCGGTAGTCTTCGACAAGAACCCGGAAATCGGCGGGCTGCTGACGTTCGGCATTCCCGAGTTCAAGCTTGAGAAGAGCGTATTGAGCAACCGCCGCGAAGTCTTCACCGGGATGGGTATCGAGTTCCGCCTCAATACCGAGATCGGCAAGGACATCACCGTCGAGCAGTTGCTGGAGGAGTACGACGCGGTGTTCATGGGCATGGGCACTTACACGTACATGAAAGGCGGCTTCCCTGGCGAAGACCTGCCGGGGGTGCACGACGCGCTGGATTTCCTCATCGCCAACGTCAACCGTAACCTGGGTTTTGAAAAGTCGCCGGAAGATTTCGTCGACATGAAGGGCAAGAAAGTCGTTGTACTCGGCGGTGGTGACACAGCAATGGACTGCAACCGCACCTCGATCCGTCAAGGCGCCAAGTCGGTAACCTGCGCTTATCGCCGCGATGAAGAGAACATGCCAGGTTCGCGCAAGGAAGTGAAAAACGCCAAGGAGGAAGGCGTGAAGTTTCTTTATAACCGTCAGCCTATCGCGATTGTCGGCGAAGACCGGGTCGAGGGTGTGAAGGTGGTTGAAACGCGTCTTGGCGAGCCTGACGCACGAGGCCGTCGCAGCCCCGAGCCGATCCCCGGCTCCGAAGAGATTATCCCGGCCGATGCCGTGGTCATCGCGTTCGGGTTCCGCCCGAGCCCGGCGACCTGGTTCGATCTGCAGGGTATCCAGGTCGACAGCCAGGGCCGCGTGATAGCGCCGGAACAGGGCCAGTTCAAGCACCAGACCAGCAACCCAAAGATCTTTGCGGGCGGCGACATGGTGCGTGGATCTGACCTGGTGGTGACGGCAATCTACGAAGGCCGTAATGCGGCGGAAGGGATTCTGGATTACCTGGGCGTCTGACGACGCTGCCGTCTGTAGGAGCCGGCTTGCTGGCGAAGAAGGCCGACGCGGTTCGCCAGATGCACTGCGTCAGTTGGGTTCGCCAGCAAGCCGGTTCCTACAAAACCTACGCCGCGCATTGATGCGACAAATCGCCCCGATAAATAAAAGGCACGGCACCGACCGTGCCTTTTGCGTTGGTGTCTGAGAAAATGCCCGCACTTTTTTCCGGATACCAACATGACTGCCCTGAAGAACGACCGTTTCCTTCGCGCCCTGCTCAAGCAGCCTGTTGACGTCACTCCCGTGTGGATGATGCGCCAGGCCGGCCGCTATCTCCCCGAGTACCGCGCCAGCCGCGCCAAGGCCGGGGACTTCATGAGCCTGTGCATGAATCCGGCGTTCGCTTGTGAGGTAACCCTGCAGCCACTTGAGCGTTATCCCCTCGACGCTGCCATTTTGTTTTCAGACATTTTGACCGTGCCCGACGCCATGGGCCTGGGGCTGTATTTTGAAACCGGCGAGGGCCCGCGCTTCCGAAAAACCGTCACTACCCTGGCTGACATCGAGGCCTTGCCAATTCCTGACCCTCAGAAAGACCTGGGGTACGTCATGGACGCGGTCAGCACCATTCGCCGCGAGCTCAATGGCCGAGTGCCGCTGATTGGCTTCGCCGGCAGCCCGTGGACCCTGGCGACGTACATGGTCGAAGGCGGCTCGTCCAAAGACTTCCGCAAATCCAAAGCCATGCTCTACGACAATCCGCAGGCGATGCACTTGCTGCTCGATAAACTCGCGCAATCGGTGACGGCTTACCTCAATGGCCAGATCCTGGCAGGGGCGCAGGCGGTGCAGATCTTCGACAGTTGGGGCGGAAGCCTTTCGGCCGCGGCGTATCAGGAGTTTTCACTGGCCTATATGCGCAAAATCGTTAACGGCCTGATCCGCGAGCATGATGGCCGTAAAGTGCCGGTTATCCTGTTCACCAAAGGTGGCGGCATGTGGCTTGAAAGCATCGCCGACGCCGGCGCCGATGCTCTGGGTCTGGACTGGACCTGCGACATCGGCGAAGCCCGCCGCCGCGTTGGCAGCAAAGTCGCGTTGCAGGGCAATATGGACCCGACCGTGCTTTACGCCAACCCTCAGGCCATCCGCCAGGAAGTCTCCAACATCCTCGCCAGCTACGGCAGCGGCACTGGCCATGTCTTCAACCTCGGCCACGGGATCACGCCGGAGGTCGACCCGGCCAACGCTGGCGCCTTCATCGAAGCGGTGCACGAAATGTCGGCGAAGTATCACCAGTAAGCGGTTCCCCAACATGAAAGCGCCCGGCACATGCCGGGCGTTTTTGTATAGGGTTCAGGCTGCGGTGATCGTCGGAGCAACATACAGCGGCGTGATGGGCGGCTGCTCGCGGTGCTCGGCTTGCCAAAGGTCGTGGCTCATTTGTACCGCTAGCCAAAAGCGAGCGGTGCTTAGACCTGCGCGTTCCAGTCGTACCGCTAAATCTGGACTGATCGGCGCACGGCAGTTAATGACCCGCGACAGCATCTCGCGAGAAAAATGAAGCCGCCGTGCCATTTCGGCAATCTTGATGTTCATCTCCGGTAGCATTTCCTGGATCATTTCGCCAGGGTGGGGAGGGTTGTGCATTCTCATGCAGGAACTCCTGTCAGTGGTAATCGAGATAGTCGACGAGCTCAACATCCTTCTCGATGAATCTAAAAATAATTCGCCAGTTCCCGCTCACTGATACTGACGCAATACTGCGTCAAGTTGCCTTTCAGTGAATGCAGTTTCAATGTGGATAAAGCCAGTTCATTAGGTCCCTCAGCGATTTCTAGCGCACCCAAAATAAATCGCAGGCGGTTCGCATGAGCCGCGCGAATCCCTTGCGTCGTTCCGGTGTGGAAAAAAGCCCTGAGGCCTTTATGTTTGAAGGTTCTGATCATAGCAGCTAAGCGTGAATTAACTGTCCACGCTTAGCTGTCAGGCGATATGGATGGGAAGGATGTGAAACGATGCCGCGATTTGTATGAAAACGCACGCCTTCATCAGACCTGCACATTCACCGCCAACGGCTTCACTTTCGCCAGTTTCAGGGCGACGCCGAGCGCGATCAGCAACAGCAGACCAATGAAGGCGCCGATGCCATTCCAGCCCGCGTAGTGCCAGAACACGCCGCCGCCTGTCCCGGCAACGCTGGAGCCGACGTAGTAGCTGAACAGGTACAGCGACGAGGCTTGGCCTTTGGCTTTGATGGCGCGGCGGCCGATCCAGCTGCTCGCAACAGAGTGTGCGCCGAAGAAGCCGAAGGTGAACATCAGCACCCCAATGACCACGACCGCCAGGGGCGTGAACAGCGTCAGCACCACGCCGACAAGCATCAGCACTATCACCGCCCACAGCACGTTGCGCCGGCCCAGTTGGTCAGCCAGCGCACCGATCTTTGCCGAGCTGTAAATGCCCGACAGGTACACGACCGAAAACAGACCCACCACGGCCTGACTCAGGTTGTAAGGGTCGGCCAGCAGGCGGTAACCGATGTAGTTAAACAGCGTCACAAACGCGCCCATCAGCAGGAAGCCTTCCAGGAACAGCCACGGCAGACCGGCGTCCCGAAATTGCAGAACGAAACCTTCCAGCAGGCTGCGGCCATTGAGCGGGCGGGCGCGGAAGTTGCGCGAAGGCGGCAGAATTTTCCAGAACACACAGGCCGCGCCCAGCGCGATCACGCCCATGATCAACAGCGCCGTATGCCAGCTGACGTAGTCACTCAACACCCCGGTAATCACCCGACCGCTCATTCCGCCAATAGCGTTGCCCCCGATGTAAAGCCCCATGGCCAAGCCGATGTGCTGCGGGTGAATTTCCTCACTGAGGTACGTCATGGCCACGGCAGCGAGCCCGCTTAATGACAGACCTACGAACGCACGCGTAATCAGTACGCCTTCCCACGTCGGCATCAGCGCGCTGGCGATAGTGAAAAGGGCGGCGGAAAACAAGGAAAAAACCATGACCGACTTGCGGCCGAGGCGATCGGAAACGGGGCCGGTGATCAATAGCCCGATGGCCAGCATTGCGGTAGACACTGACAGTATGAGGCTGCTCTGGGCTGCATTGATGGAGAAGTCCCGCGAGAGCACGGGCATCATCGGTTGCACACAGTAGAGCAGGGCGAACGTCGCGAAACCGCCCGAGAAAAGGGCTAAAACGGTACGAAGGAAAGCGGGGGTGTCTTTTTCGATATACATATCACCCAGCGGGATAGCCGCTTCGACGGTATCGGCAGGCGTGGTGGCGGATGCAGCAGTATTCACGAGTGACCTCAGACAGGGAGCGGACGCAATGGCAAAAGAATATAGTCGGCAAACGATTGCTTCCAATATATTGTTCGACCTGTTTGATAGGTTTGACGACTCAATGAGGTGAGTGTGGAATTACGCCATCTTCGTTACTTCATCGCAGTTGCTGAAGAGCTGCATTTTGGTCGGGCTGCTCACGCGCTGGGCATTTCACAGCCACCGTTGAGCCAGCAGATTCAGGCGTTGGAGCAGGAACTGGGCGCGCGTTTATTCGAGCGGACCAATCGTCGGGTCGAGCTCAGCGAAGCGGGCCGGCTTTTCCTCGACGAAGCGCGCTTGGTGCTGGCGCAGGTCGAGAAAGCGTCGGATGTGGCTCGGCGTGCGCAATTGGGCGAGCTGGGCGAACTGAAAATCGGCTTCACCGCGTCCGCGCCGTTCACGTCGAGCATCCCGCAGGCGATCTTCGCGTTTCGGCAGCGCTATCCTGCTGTCCACCTGGCGCTTCAGGAAATGAGCAGCCGCGAAGTTGCCGAGCGGCTTGAAAACGAGTCGATGCAGGTCGGCATCATGCGGCCCCTGCCGTTACTGGACTCACTGGTGGCCGTGGAGTTGCTGCGCGAACCGTTGGTGGCCATCCTGCGCTCGGATCATCCGCTTGCCGAAGGTTCGGAGCGTGGTATTCATTTGCGCGAACTGGCCAGTGAACCGTTTGTGTTCTTCCCGCGCAGCTACGGCAGCGGGCTCTATGCGCAGTTGCTCGATCTGGCACGCGAAGCGGGCTTTAGCCCGTTGTTCACCCAGGAAGCGGGCGAGGCAATGACCATTATCGGGCTGGTGGCCGCAGGGCTGGGAGTCACGGTGCTGCCGGCGTCTTATCAACGCATGCGTATCGATGGGGTGGTTTACCGCACGCTGCTGGATGCTCAGGCCACCTCGGCGGTCTGGCTGGTCCAGCGCAAGGATCAGAAGTCGCCGATGGCCAAGGCATTTGTCGAACTGGTGACGCGAAAGGCGGGTGACTGACCACTGAAAACAACGCTATCCATGGATGCTTGCCTGGCCCAGGTTCAGTCTGCCGGGCCAGGTTTTTCGGGGGGCGTCCAAGGGGCAGGCATGCTGCCGAGACGACAGGTTACTTTCGCGCCTTGCCTTCAAGCGGACTGACCACGTATTTCAGCTCGTCACTTTCCATGCTGATCCGGAAGAAGCCCTCCGATGCGTAGTCGACGAACCAGCGATCATCCAGGCTGCGCCCGTAGGGTCGCAACTGCACACCGGGATAGTCAAAACGCACTTCTTCCAGGGATGTCAGGGCAAATAACACTGCGGCGAAGAGCTCCCGTGCTTCGTGATTCGCGGGAAGCGAGGGGTCAGCCTTCCAGCGCTCCTCGCGAAGTTGCTGGCGTGCAACCAGCACGCCCTGAGGGTCCGTTAACGTAAAACGCAGGCCCTTGTGTTCCTTCTGGATCTCCATCTTCCAGTCAAACCGTTCGCCGGCCTGGTCTCGCGTGACGTGAAGCTGCACGGGGAATTTGATATGTGGCGTCTGCGCCGGCAGCGGCGCATGGCTGACGCAGCCGCTCAGCACCAGGACGCAGACAAGGAGAAGGGTACGAATCATGGGAATTACCTTCTGGGTACCGCTAATGGTTGCAAGCGTTTAAGGTGGATATCGGCAGTTCACACCGCCGAAATCCTTGAGTGCGCACAGTTTCACCGAGTTAACCGTTGAAACAAAAGACTTGTTTACTAACCGATGTCCTATTGGAGAGTCGGCGACATCTGACATCGTTCTGCGAGGCGCCACCAGCCCAGGTGCGAACTTGATCATGACAGTCAGATTTCCAGAGAGGCTCGCCCTATTCATCGTGATTGCCTAGACTCGAGACCATTCATCGGGTCGCGGGCGATCCTTACGGCTAGACAGCAACGGGGAGTTATTGCATGCGGCGTGTGGTGTTCAATCAGAAAGGCGGCGTTGGCAAGTCCAGCATCGCCTGCAACCTGGCAGCGGTCAGTGCGCATGAAGGTTATCGAACGCTGTTGATCGATCTTGATGCCCAGGCGAACTCGACGCAGTACCTGACCGGTTTGACGGGTGACGAGATCCCCATGGGCATCGCCGACTTCTTCAAGCAAACCTTGTCCTCCGGCCCCGGCGCCAAAAAGAACCAGGTGGATATCTATGAGACGCCGTTCGACAACCTTCACGTCGTGACCGCCACCGCCGAGCTGGCGGATCTTCAGCCCAAGCTCGAAGCCAAGCACAAGATCAACAAGCTGCGAAAGCTGCTGGACGAGCTGAGCGAGGATTACGAACGCATTTATCTGGACACGCCTCCCGCACTGAATTTCTACGCGGTCTCGGCGTTGATCGCAGCCGACCGTGTCCTGATCCCGTTTGATTGCGACAGCTTTTCACGGCAGGCGCTGTACGGGCTGCTCAAGGAAATCGATGAGCTCAAGGAAGATCACAACGAACAGCTGGAGGTGGAAGGCATTATCGTTAACCAGTTTCAGGCACGCGCAAGTCTGCCTCAGCAGATCCTCGACGAACTGATTGCCGAGGGGCTGCCGGTGCTGCCGGTATACCTCGGCAGTTCGATCAAGATGCGTGAATCCCACCAGGCCAATATGCCGCTGATCCATCTGGAGCCGCGGCACAAGCTGACCCAGCAATTTGTTGAACTGCATCACTTGCTGGAGACGGAAGCGGGCCATCGCTGATCACCCATGCAGGCGAGGCTGCAACGCGTCAGTCAGCTAAAGGGCATGGGCTGTCCTTGCGCGCTTTGGTCATCTGTTTGACTCGCTTGCGCGCCTTGTCGGCCATGTCTTTCGGGATGTCGATGGCAGCCTCCATGTCGGCCTGCAGCTGGTCCTGACTGGCGATCAGGCGGTGAGTGCCTTCAGCACATGCACACCGCACAGCATGACCGTCCGTTGCCACGGCCACGAGGTCATCAATGAAGGTTGGATTGCCTTGCCCAATGAAACCGACCTGAGCGCACCGCTCACACCACACCGGGTCTCCCATGCGCGCCAGGCGCCGTTCCTCCCACGTTTGCGAGCCGGAGGCACTCAGCACCACGCCGCCGGTCGTTGTTGAATCGCCCTCTCTGACCACATATGTCATCGCTAGCTACTCCAGGGTACCGATAGGAGTGGCCAAGCCTAGACGCAGATTTCCACGCCTACTGACCCAAGCGACGCTTTCAGAACATGCCTACAGCATTGGCTGACATGCACTTCAACCGCTGGCGAAACGGCCTCAAAGCCCTTGGCCATTCAGCCAGGCCAGCAACTGTTGCAGCGGCATTGCGCCACTTTGCCGAGCAACCTCTCGGCCGTCCTTAAACAGGATCAGGCTCGGAATCGACCGAATTCCCAACTGAGCTGAAAGCTGTTGATTAGCCTCGCTGTCCAGCTTGGCCAGCCGCACCCGCCCGCTTAGTTGAGCCGCCGCTTGTTCAAACGTAGGCGCAAAGGATTTGCATGGGCCGCACCATTCGGCCCAGACATCGACCAGCAGAGGGAGATCGCCTTTGATCTGGCTGGCGTAGGCGGCCTGATTCAGATTGAAGGGTTTGCTCAGCAACACAGGCTGCTTGCAACGACCGCATTTTGGCTGGTCAGCCAAACGCCCGGCGGGAATGCGATTGAGTCCATTGCAGTGTGGGCAGGGGATCAGCAGTGGTTCGGACATTGTAAAAACCCTTGATAGGTAGGATGACTGCTACGTGGTGACGGTGGGCAAGGTTATCAAGCTGGCAGTTTTGGTTAAAACGACGGGCGCTGATAAAACTGAACTGTGACCCACTTCCAAGTGTGCGCCTGAACTTGGTTGCAAAGCGGCTGAAGCCTCTGGCTTGCAAACGCAACAAACTCCCTGATTAGTCTCTGCCTGAACCTTTGGCCATAGGGCTCGAACGACGTTCTCCAAGCATGATCTATCCGAAAGTACTGCCCGATCGCCCAGCTGGTCGTCATCCCCGACCCTCGCTAGTGTCAGCGCGAGGGGTCGGTTGACGACCATGCGCAATGGCCCCTGCCATCATCATTGCCAGGGAGTCGTACATGATTAGCCAGATCCAGGCCGCTGTTGCAGCGATCGTCTCAACCAAAACGCCTGTCCTCGGCTCTGTCACCGATAGTGCAGCAAAAACGGTGGGTGAGGCCGCAAAGCCAAGTGCCGACAAGGCCTCTTTCTCGACACTCGCCGCCCAACTTAACGAGAGCGCCGCGCGGGCGGCAAAGCGGGATGCCGGAATGACCCACGCTGAACTGGGACGATACGGGCGCACTCGCATCAACGAGTTTTTGATCGAGGCCCGTGAGGCCAATAGCGGTACACGTGCGATGGAAGTACCGAAGACAAATGACCCGGAATTGCTGGACCGGGCGCGCGAGGCCAGTGCGTTCGTGACCCGAACATTGGCCGGTGACAAAAACGCCAGGAGCCCGTTCGAGAACCTCTCCCGCGAGCAACTGAATATGATCACCTTTGACGACAGTGGAGCCTTCACGCTCAACGAGCGGCGTGCAGCCTGGCAGGGCGTGCAGAAGATGGACGACCACTGGCGCTCAGTGGCAATCGGCGAGGGCGTGATGGAGCAAGCCCGGACAGGAAAAGCGTCCCGGTTTTATGACGCCACTCTGAATTACCTTAAATCGCTGCCGACCATCGAGAGGGCAGTGAGCTACCCCAAAGACGTCGAGTCGATGGTGCGGGCCAGGATGCAGTCTGACCCCACGCTGCCGAGTTTGCCGGGCGCGTTTGAGCGCGCGGCGACGAACCGCAAATTGACGCTCTACGACATCCTCGCGGGTATCTCGAACAACGCCAAAGACAAGAAAGCCGATTCGAGCACTGTCGTTACTGCCGGGAAATTTACGCCCCGCACCTCGCCGGCGCCAACGACAGCGGCGCAGACCTTCGAAAAGACCTCGGCTTCTCCAATCGATACCCAGCCTTGCGGTGCGCCGAGCCCTTCGGTACGAACGTGACAGTTTCGGCGGAGTTGATGCTGAATATTCACATCGCTCTAAAGCACCTATCCGTTCGGGTAGTTGGCATTGAGCGTAATGCCTGATTAGCTTTTTTTAGATCTAATAAAAAGGAGGATCTAAAAATGAGCACTATAAAGAAAGCTAATGTATGGCTGGCACTTTGCGCGTTAGCGATGGGGGAGCTGGTTTACGCGGCACCCAAGGTAGTAGTGAACTTCAAAAATAATACTGCTGATGACGCCTTGTACGTGCGTGACAACAGCCGTAATGACGTAGCAACTTACCTTAACGCATCGCCCAAGCCCGGAAAGGTAGTCGCGGGTGGTTCATCCAGTTTTACAGTTAGCGCAAACGGGACTTCGCCAATCACCTATGCCACCGTTCGATATCAGGCAGGGGTCAAATCCTGCCAATTTACGACCAGCTATTTGATGAGCACTACCCTGGGCGGCGTTCGTATGCCCAAGTGGAACAGGAGTGCCATTGCCAGCGGCGGGGCGATATGTGACGTCAATGTGACTTCCGTTAATTATTCAAACCACGACTGGAACGTGAGTTTCGTCATGCGCTGATCGTATCTTGGGGCTCGCACGCCTGGCCGTGCGGCCTCATTGAGGTCAGCTTCAAGAAGGAGTTTTCATGCACATAACCGTGAGTTCGTCGTCCGGCAACTTTTCTGTACCTCTTGAAGTTCCAAAAACAAATGGGATCAAGCTGCCGAGCGTGAATGCCGAAACTGAACTCCCTGTTTTGAACGCTTCGGTGACGACAGTCGAAAGCCTGTCAGTTATGGCGCGGCAACTCAGCGCCAGCGCAGATAGAGCAAGTGAGCGAGAGCTAAGTATGTCTCGGGATGAGTTGGCAGCTTATGCGGTGAAGCAACAAAGCAAATTCCTGTTTGACGGATATAAGGTCGGTAAGGCGCGGCATGATGTAGAAATGCCACAGACCGATGATCCGGATATTTTGCAACGCGACAGGCTTGCTACGGAGTACGTCAATAGCTCAAGTCGAGGCGATACAGACCTGAAAAGCCCGTTTCCAGGGCTTTCTCGGGATCAGTTGCTATTGATTGCTTATGACGACCGTGGTGGCTATACGATCAACGAGAGGCGAGCTGCGTGGTGCTCGAGCGCTCAAATGGAATACAAATGGGCCAGCGCCGCCGTCGCTCGAAGTCAACTTGAAAGCAGCGCCACCGGCAAGGTACCCGTATTCCTGCGGGAGGTTCTGGACTATTACAAAGCGTTGCCGATGATCGAAAAGGTCCAGGATCGGTATCCCCCCAATTACGAGGCCGAGATGGAAGCAAGAATTGCGGAAGAGGTGGCGCGCACGCCTGACAATCAAGACAAGTTGTTAACGGCAGACATGAACCTGTTCGATATCCTGGCGGCGGCGCTCGTCCCGAAAGACAAGCGCCTCAATGCAGGGGATCGCTCCAACGAAAAGCCCACTCCAGCGCAGACGCCGGCAGAGACCGATTCGAGCGCCTGAACCTGCGCCACGCCGTTGCTGCTGCGCACTCAAGACGAACAGCTGATCTCCAGATGCTTGCCCCAATCTGGCGGGCGCTGTGCGTAGCTTTCCATGCCGGGCTGCTCTTCGAACGGTTTGCACAATACCTGATGCAGGCGGCGGACTTCGCTGTAATCGCCTTGTTCAGCGGCCTCGATGGCGCGTTGGGCCAGATAGTTGCGCAGGATGTACAGCGGATTGACCGCATGCATGCGTGTGCGCCGGTCTTGCTGGCTGGACGCGGGTTCGCGCGCGATGCGAGCTTTGTAGGCGTCGGCCCAGGCGTCAAAACCGAGCATGTCGACAAAGTCATCACGCAACTTGCCCACGGCGACCTCGGCTGTTTCTTCCCCCAAATGGCGGAAAAACAACGTGTAGTCGACTCCGCTGTTCTGCATCAGTTGAAGCAGGCGGGCAATCAAGTCGGCATCGTCATCTTCGGCTGTGGTCAATCCCAACCGCCGGCGCATCAGGTCGAGGTAGTGCGCCTGATAGATAGGCAGGAAAAGCTCCAGCGCCTCACGCAACGCCTCAACACTGACGAACGGGGTGAGCGCCTGGGCCAGCGCGCTCAGGTTCCACTGCCCGATAGGCACCTGATTGCTGAAGGAGTAACGGCCTTCATGGTCGGAGTGGTTGCAGATGAAATGCTGGTCGAAGTCATCCAGAAACGCGAACGGCCCGAAGTCGAAGGTGATGCCCAGTATCGACATGTTGTCGGTGTTCATCACGCCGTGACAGAAACCATAAGCCTGCCACTTCGCAATGAGTTCGGCCTGACGCTCGACGATGGTGCGGAACATGGCCAGGTGGGGCTCGGGCTGCTCAAGGCATTCCGGATAGTGCATGGACAGCACGTGCTCAGCCAGTTGCTTCAATTGCTCGGGTTGCTTGGTGTAGAAGAAATACTCAAGGCTACCGAAGCGCACGTGGCTTTGCGCCAGGCGCAGCACCATCGCCGCGCGCTCTTCCGTTTCGCGCCACACCGGCGTATTGGACCCGATCACACACGCGGCGCGGCTGGTCGGAATACGCAGGGCGTGCAGGGCTTCGGAAGCCAGAAACTCGCGGATCGATGAGCGCAACACCGCCCGACCGTCGCCCATGCGGGAGTAGGGCGTCTGCCCGGCACCCTTCAGATGCAGATCCCAATGCTCACCGGCATCGTTATACACCTCGCCCAGCAACAGACCACGACCGTCACCCAAGCGTGGATTGTATGAACCGAACTGATGACCGGAATACACCATCGCACGCGGTTCGGCTTCAGCCCACAGTTTGTGGCCACTGAAGAGTTCGGCAAACAGAGGCTGATCTGCCTCGGCGGGAGCCAGATCGAGCAAGCCGAGGGCCGCTTCGCTGGCGACCACCAGCCGCGGCTCGGCAACAGGCTCGGGCAGAACGGAGGTCGAAAACGCATCGCCCAGCCGGGCGAAACGATTATCGAAGGTCAGCTCATCGAGGGCTTTCATGGGATGCCTCCAACAGAATGTCCGACCATTCTGTTAGGTTTTTCCAGGTCAGTCGAGCCTGACTTCCGGCGGCTCCGGTGCGTCCTTGGGCGCAGGCGGAACGGCGGCAGGGGACGAAATGGTTTTCTGTTCGGACTCAATGGGCACCATCTTGTACTCCTGCCCCTGCATGTTCTTGAGGTAAACCTCCATCTGCCGGAACGAGATGTTGATGTGCTGCTTTTTGAATTCCTTGTTGATAAACCGGTTGATCTCGTCGAGCACCGGATTGCGGTCGCCCAGATCGCGCACATGCATGCGCAACTCGTGATCAAGAGTGCTTTCCCCAAAGTTGAGGAAGTAAACGATCGGCTCGGGCTCTTTCAATACCCGCGGGTTTTCCCGAGCGGCCTTGAGCAAGAGGTTGCGCACCAGGTCCAGGTCAGAGCCGTAGTCAACACCCAGCTTCAATGTCACACGGGTGATGGTGTCGGTAAGCGACCAGTTGATCAGTTGCCCGGTGATGAAGGTCTTGTTCGGGACAATGATGTCCTTGCGGTCGAAGTCGGTAATGGTGGTCGCGCGAATACGGATCTTGCTGACGGTGCCCGACAGGTTGCCGATGGTGATGGTGTCGCCGATTCGTACCGGGCGCTCGAAGAGGATCATGATGCCGGAGATGAAGTTCGCGAAGATCTCCTGCATGCCGAAGCCCAGGCCGACCGACAGCGCGGCCACCAGCCACTGCAACTTGTCCCAGCTCACGCCAAGTGCGGAGAGCGTCGAGACAAAACCGATGCCGGCGATGGTGTACGACAGCAAGGTGGTGGTCGCGTACGAACTGCCCTGCTTGAGATTGAGCTTCGACAGCACGAGCACTTCCAGCAGGCCCGGCAAGTTGCCCGCCAGCACGAAGGTGATGCCGATGATCACCAGTGCCCCAATCAGGTCGCCAAGGCTGATCGGCACCATGCTGATGTTTGTGCCGGTGCCGCTCGTGTATTCGTACAGCGTGATGTTATCGAGGTAAGAGAAGACCGAAATCAAATCGGCCCAGACGAAGTAAAGAGCGCCGATGAAACCGGCGATCAGCGCCAGGCGAATCAGGCGCAGCGACTGCTGGTTGACCTGTTCGATATCCAGCGTGGGCTCTTCGATCAGGGTCTCGCCTTCGCCCGCTTCCTTGGCTGCCTGACGTTTGCTCAACGCGCGTTGATATGCCAGTCGGCGTGCAGCCACACTCAGCCCGCGGACGAACGCCGCCTCGATGACCAGCCACAGCATCAGCAGGTACAGCGTATCGATCAGACGGTCACTGAGTTTCAGAGCGGTGTAGTAATAGCCGAAGCACACCGCAACGAAGAGCGCGACGGGCATGGCAGTAAAGGCCAACCCTACTGCACGACGGAACAGTGAGGCGTTCTGGTGAGTGGGGCTGGTCAGCAACAGGCGCGCCAGCAGCCAGGTCATCAGCGAGTAACACGTGAGGACCACGCCGATGCCAATGACGTCGTCGGCAAGGGCCGAGGGCTCGTGCTCGGCCACTGCCACCACCGTCACCAACGCCAGCACCACCAGACCCAGACGGCGGATCCAGCCGCGCAAAAATTCGACCTGAGGTTTTTCCCAGCGGAAGTGCAGTTGCGCGACGCCGCCCGGCGCAAGAATCCGGTAGGCGGTGTAGAACAGCAGCCAGGCCAAAGCGATCTGGAGAAGCGCCGAGCCCAGATTGACGTTTTGGCCTCGCGCATCGATCTGCAGCGCGAACGCGCACACCGCCAGGGTGAGCGACAACGGCATGGCCAGCAGAACGTTGATGAAAATCGCCAGCGGCGTTTGCCATTGCCGATCCCGCTTGAAGTGGCCGATGTCAGCGTGCAGGCGATTGAGCTTGTCGTACAGTGCCTTGCGCTTCCACATCAACGCGCCGATCACCAGAAACAGCGGCAGGAAGATCAGCGGTCGTTGCGCCAGCCCGTCGTAGAGTTCGCTGATGCTCGACGTCCACGGCAACGTGGTTAGCTGCTTGATCAGGCGCGGCTTGATGCGTTCAAACCACTCCAGGTCCAGCGGTTTGTTGCTGGGGATCCAGAACATCTGCTCGTCGAGGGTTTCGCGCAGGCTCATGGCCGTGCTGACCAACTGCTTCTGATTGAGCTGCAGGGTGATGGATTCGTTGAGCAGCGCACTCAGCTCTCGATTCAAGCGTTCCAGCAAATCGCTGCGGGTGGTGGCCAGATCCAGCAGGGTTTTGCGCAACGCGGGCGTGACGTCTTCCGGTTTTTGCGTGGCCAGGAGCGTATCGACATACGCGCTTGGGCTGCTCATCTGCTCGCGTTGCTGGTTGACCTCGAATTGGTACAGCCGAATGTCAGCGATTTCGTCAGCCAAGCCACTGTCGAGCTTGAGCTTGGGCAGCGACTGCTTCTGTTTGTAGAGGATTTTGGACAGCAGCAGGCTGCCGCTCAGGACGTTGATCTGTTCATCCAGCGCTTGATCCGTCTGGGTCAGCGCGTCGAGCTGGGTCTTGGTCTTCAGGTTCTGCTGGGTAAGGTCGTTGAGTCGGTCAGTGCCTCGCAGCAGGTAATCCGAAAGCTTGAGGTTGGCGTCGCTCTCACTGGTCAAGAGGCTGCTGCCCCCGGCTTTCTGGGCTTCAAGAGATAGCTGCGTCACGGTTTCCTGTGACTGGGCGCGGCGCTTCTCATTGATCAGCGTCTGCAGGTCCTGAATTTCCTGATCCTGACGATTGACCTTTTCCGTGAGCAGGTCGCGCTGGCTCCCGCCGAGGTCCTGCAACTGGCTATTGCCGGCAAGTTCCTGGCGGCGCAGGGCGATCAAGGCGTTGATCGACGCGAGTTCGGCATTCAGGGCGTTGCGCTGATCGGCGTTGATGGCTTTGCCGCCGTCCTTGCCGGATTTGAGAATATTGTTGATAGCCTGAGTGCGTGTCTGGCTGCTGCTGATCTCGGCCTGGGCACGTTCGGGGCGGGTTTGCGCGGTGATGGTCAGGCTGTTGGCATCGTTCAGGGCTTTTTGCAGGTCAGCCTGCTGGGCGCTGCGCTGACTCAGCATCTGCTCAAGTTTGGGCACGTCCAGGCTGGCGTAGCGCTGAGCCACAGGAATGACCTTACTGGCCTTGAGCTGGGTCAGCTCCCGCTGGTTTTCGGTCGTTTGCCGGGGAGCGTCGGCGAGCTGCTTTTTCAGGTCTTCAAGTTTTTGCTGGTTATCCTTCTGGCTGGCCAGAAATGTCAGCGTCTGCTCCAGCACTTGCTGCAGGGCTTTCTGGTCGTCAGCGGACAGTTTGCGATCGGCGATTTTGTCCAGGCTGCGCTGTACGGCCTCGCTGGACAATGGGGGCGTATCGGCGGCGAGCGCCGGTACGCAGGAGAGGCATAGCCCAAGCAGGGCCGAGGCAAAAACATTACGCAGCGAGAACATAGACACCGGGTCAAGCGAACAGAATGGGGGGCAGTTTAAAGGAACAACCCTGGACCCGGGCGGCTACCTTCGGGGAATCTGACGCCCACTTTGAGGATCTTGTTCCCGTCCATAACGGCGACGGTCCAAATAGTTCCATTCCATTCGACCTGGTCGCCGACAATCGGCGCGCCGCGGTTCTTCTGAATGATGAACTGACTCAGCGGCATTCCAGGGTCCAGCCCGTCGAGCTTGAGGCCGTAAAGCGCCGCGACAGCCCCCAGTTCAGCGTCTCCTTCGAGCACGAAGTCGCCGAAGAAGCGCAGATCCAGACCACGTTGCGGGGCTTGGCTGAATAGCTTGCCCAAGGCAGGAAGGTCATGTTCGTGGCCGATAACGCAGAGCAGGTCGCCGACCTCCAGCACCGTACTACCCGACGGATGGAGCAGTTGCTGACCGCGAAAGAGGGCGGCGATACGCGTGCCCTCCGGCATTTTCAGCTCACGCAATGCAGCGCCGATGCACCACTTTTCGGCGCCGAGACGATACACGAACAACTCCCACTCGCTGGTGACATGCACTTCCAGCGCCGCGCGCGATATCGGCGCGGGGTCTGGCGGTACGGTGACTTTCAGCCACTTCGCCACCCACGGCAGGCTGGTGCCTTGCACCAGCAGTGACACCAGCACGATGAAGAACGCGAGATTGAAGTACAGCTGTGCATGGGGCAGACCGGCCATGAGCGGAAACACCGCCAGAATGATCGGCACCGCGCCGCGCAGGCCGACCCAGGCGATGAACGCCTTTTCCCGGCCGTGGAACACTCGGAAAGGCAGCAGGCCAGCCAGTACCGACAGTGGCCGCGCTACCAGGATCATCCACAGCGCCAGACCCAGGGCGGGAAGCGCAATTGGCAGCAGATCGTGTGGCGTGACCAGCAGCCCCAGCACGAGGAACATGCCGATCTGCGCCAGCCACGCCATGCCGTCGAGCATGTGCAGGATGCCGTGACGGCTGCGAATGGGCTTGTTGCCCAACACCAGACCACACAGGTACACCGCAAGGAAGCCGCTGCCATGAATGGCGTTGGTCAGGGCGAAAACGGCCAGACCGCCGGCCACCACCAGAATAGGGTAAAGACCGTTGGCCAGGTTTATACGGTTGACCAGCTGGAGCATGATCCAGCCACCGCCCAGGCCAATGATGCCGCCTATTCCGAACTCCTGAATCAGATGACCCAGCAAGCCCCAGTGCAGACCGGTCTGGCCGCTGGCGAGCATGTCGATCAACGTCACGGTGAGGAACACCGCCATGGGGTCATTGCTGCCTGACTCGATTTCAAGGCTGGCCGTGACCCGCTCGTTCAGGCCTTTGCCGCCCAGCAGCGAGAACACCGCTGCGGCGTCGGTCGAGCCGACAATGGCGCCGATCAGCAGGCCCTGAATGATATTGAGGTCAAATAACCACGCGGCGACCATCCCCGTCAGGCCCGTGGTGATCAACACCCCCACCGTCGCCAGCGACAAGGCCGGCCAGAGGGCAACCCGGAAACTGGCCACCCGTGTGCGCAAGCCGCCGTCGAGCAGAATCACCGCCAGGGCCAGGTTGCCGACCAGATATGCCGTCGGGTAGTTATCGAAGATGATGCCGCCGCCATCGACCCCCGCCACCATGCCGACGGCCAGGATGATCACCAGAATCGGGATACCCAGGCGCGAGGACAGCGAGCTGACGAGAATACTTGCAGCCACCAGCAACGCGCCGATCAGGAACAGGCTGTTGATGGTCGTGGCATCCAAGGGCGGTACTCCAGAAAACGAATTCAAACGAACGAGGGCGCGAACTGACCATGCAGTCCGCGTGCCAAGGGATTTAACCCGTTGAATTGGTTGGCTGTCAAAGCGTAATTCGTGATGGCGCGCTGTATGGCCCCGTGGTCAGGTTTGAACGGCGTTGCGCGATAGCACCTCAACTCCCTGCTGATCCCTTTCCAGGCGAGTCATCGACTTTCGGCCGTCATAAATATGTATGTCACATGGCGATTCGACTTCTGATCACGTCGGGCTTCCTTTCAGCCAGAAGCGATTCACGCCATGCAGGGTTCAAACACGGCAGTTGCCACATCCGATGAACGACAGCTCAAGCAAATAGCCAGGCGTTACGCCGCGGCATATCCCGACCTTCACGAGTTGGCCAGGTCCGCCGCACAACGCATCATCTTCAAACACACCGGTCAGCATCTCGATCCCGGTCAGGTGTACTGGCACCGTTTCTCGACGGCCAGCAGCAGTTCGCGGTCGTTCACGGGCTGGAGGCATGGTGGTAAGCCTGTCCAGTCGATGACCATGATCGAGTTACTGCTTCATCGTTTTGATGCCGCCGATCAGCAGTCTGTGGATGAACTTTCGCTTTACGGCGGTTTTTACACGGACGGGCCGACCCATGAGCGTTTTGATGAACGCAATGAGGTGCGCCTGTTACCGGCGGAGGTCCTCGAAGATTTCTGGGCGCTGGATTTCAGTGCAGGCTACCGGCGCCAGATGGACCGGTTCTGGGCGCAGCACAGTGATGACTTCTGCCTGCTCGCCAAAGCCAGTTTCCTCGCTCATGCGGGTGAAAGTGTCGGCCGGCACCGTCTTTCCCTGGCTGACTTCCATGTGCTGGGCCGCGCAATCACGCCAGACCCAGACCCATTACCAAGTCTTGCGCAGCTTCGCTCGCCATCGCTCCGCATGTTTTATCTGGAGTTGGGCGAGTTCAAGGCGCGGGACGTACTGCGCATCGCTGGTGAGGGCGGGCGGCAGATGATCTATCTCTGTGGGGATGAAGAGCCCTTCCGCTGTTTCGATACCCATCAACAGCTTTACGAATGGTTGAAAGGGCAGTTCCTTTCCCTGAGAACCCGTGTCGCCATCTGTGCCCGGTTCTTGCGTTCGCCGGATGACTGGCAAGCGCATCGCCAGGCGTTTCAGCGCGACGTAGCCCTGCTGCTAAGCCGGGAGCAATACCTTGACGGCCCGGCCCGGCTGGTCAATCGCAGTGCTGATCCCATCCCGGGTGATCCATTTGCTTATCTACGGGACATGGCCCGCAGGGACATGATGCAGGACGCCGACACCTTGTTGACCAGCAATGGCGACCTGCGCAAGCAGATCTGGCTCGGCTATTTGAACGCCTTCCTGTCAGTGTCCGGCAACCTCGCCGTCCTGGGTTGGCCGATGGCGCTGGCGGTGGTTGGTGCCAGCGCCATCGGCGTCGGCCTGAGTATCGATCTGGCCGCCAGTGGCAAAACCGCTGAGCAGCGCCGGGCGGGTGTGCAGGGTGCAATCAGTAGCGCCATCTATTTGCTGTTCAACTTGCCTTTGCTCAATCGAATGAGCGCGGATATCTGTGTGGCGGCGCCGCGAATCCGGCCACCGCTGGGCGAGTTGCCTGCCAACCCTCTGGCGGGCATGAGTGGGGATGTCGTGCTTGAGCCGGCAATTCCAGAGCTTGGGGAGGGGCGTTTTGAAGGGATTCACCGACTGGACAACGGCGAGATGTGGATATTGATCGGGGCCGAGGCGCATCGCGTCAGCTTCGATGAAAGCCTGGGCAGTTGGGTGGTTGTCGACCCAGGCAACCCGTTTGCTTTCAACGGCCGCTGTGGGGTGGCATACGACGCGCACGCTGGCTGGAAACGACTGTCACCCCTGCGTCTCGCCGGAGGATCGCCCATGGACGGTGCGATTGTCGCTGTTTCCCAGCCCCGATTTGTCACCGTGCAGTCCGCGTTCTGGGACCGCTTCATGCAGCTGAACCTGTTCGACGAAAAGCTCTACTCCGAGGCTGCAATGGCGCGTCAGGAGACCGTGGTCGAGGCCTTCCGAATGGACCCCTACGAAACCGTCACCACCGATTCCGAAGGTGAAGACGTTCACTTCGATGAATGGGGTGCCAAACACCGCGTGTTCCGCACCCATGACGGCGACCATTTCGCCGCCAGCATTACGCAATACACTCAGGAAGATGACGCCTACAACCAGTTCCTGCGCACAGGAGTGCCGAAGTATCCCGATCAGGTCGACATGCTCCAGCGGTTCGTGGATGACGTCGTCACCGTGGGCAGGAACAACGATGTCGCTCTATACCGCGGTGGCAGCGGGGCGCGCGGGACGTCCGGTGCGTTTTTCCGCACGGGCGATGTTCGGGCGGGCGATGTGCTCGTCACCACCGACATCACATCGTTCAGCGAAAACCCTTACATGGCGCGTACGTTCGCCAGCAATCAGGAGGGGATGCATGCCAGCGCGACGACGGCACCGATCCGCTTCGACGACACCAGCGTGGTGTTCGTGCTGCCGGAAAAGGACTACCTGAACGCTGTACCCGTTGCGCCTTTTTCGGCAAACCCGGAGGAGGCCGAGGCGATCTTTCTGCCGGGCCATTACTTCAGCATCGAAAGTATCGAGCAGGTGCTCGGTACGTTTTATCAGTTCATGAAAGTGCAGCTGCGCGAAATCGAGGGCCCAATAGAGGGACGCCAATTGCTGGATTTGCGCACCGGAGAGGCGTTCAGTCGCGCGCAATATGCAGCGCGGCTGGGCAGCAGCGCGCAGCAACTGACTGAACGTTTTTTTCCGACGCCGGCGTTTTAGCGGAACAACGATCGGTCAGAACCAGCTTTCCTGCATCGAAAGGCACGCGTCATCGCGTTTTTCGAGGATGGCCAGCTCATGGTGACAGCCCGGTACTTCCCACGTCAGGAAATAACGGGCCACCTGCAGTTTGCCTTTGTAGAAAGCAACGTCCGCCTCGCTGGTATTATCCAGACCCTCCTGGGCCCGAATCGCCTGCTCCAGCCAGCGCCAGCCGATGACCGTATGACCGAACGCTTTAAGGTAGAGAGCCGAGTTGGCCAGCGTGACATTGACCTTGCCCTGGCTCAGGTCGGTCAGCAAACCGAGGGTGACGGTTTGCAACCGGGCAACCAGTTGCTCAAGCGGCTGGCGCAAAGGGTCAAGCGCGTCATCCGCCTTGGCGCGCTCGCAGGTGCCGACAATCAGCCTCAGCAGGTGTTTGAGTCCGGCGCCGCCGTTCTGCGCCAGTTTGCGCCCCAGCAAGTCGAGTGACTGAATCCCGTGAGTGCCCTCATGGATAGGGTTCAGCCGATTGTCACGGTAGTACTGCTCGACGGGGTATTCACGCGTGTAGCCATGGCCTCCGAGCACCTGAATCGCCAGTTCGTTGGCCTTCAGGCAGAACTCCGACGGCCAGGATTTAACGATG
Organism: Pseudomonas sp. ME-P-057; assembly: GCF_030208975.1. Classification (NCBI taxonomy): domain Bacteria; kingdom Pseudomonadati; phylum Pseudomonadota; class Gammaproteobacteria; order Pseudomonadales; family Pseudomonadaceae; genus Pseudomonas; species Pseudomonas sp. ME-P-057. The sequence goes on along the minus strand of NZ_JARVSX010000018.1, from coordinate 37,018 downwards.
GGCGTCAACAGATCAAGCAGTTCGTGAGCATGCTTACGCACGTCCTCGCTTGCGCCTGTCTGCGTGTCGTCGAACAGCCGGGCGGCGTACAGACCCAGATCGAAGGAGCCCTCGACGTACGCCTTTTGCATCAGCAGCATGCGTTTAACGTCGGCGTGCTGGATGATGGAAACGGGCGCACCGTCCGGCGCCTTGCTGTCGGGCAGCCGACCTTGCGGGCGTTCGCGTGCATATTCCAGTGAATACAGGTAGCCGGCGTAACCCAGCATGACCGCGCCCATGCCGACGCCGATGCGTGCCTCATTCATCATCTGGAACATGCAACTCAGGCCCTGATGCGGCTGACCTACCAGATAACCCACGCACTGCCCGTTGTCCCCGAAGTTCAACGCGGTAGAGGTGGTGCCGCGCCAGCCCATCTTGTGGAAAAGCCCTGCCAGCGCAACGTCGTTACGCGCGCCCAGGCTGCCGTCTTCATGAACCAGAAACTTCGGCACGATGAACAACGAGATACCCTTCACGCCCGGCGGCGCGTCAGGCAGTTTCGCCAGGACCAGATGGACAATGTTTTCGGAAAGCGGGTGATCGCCCCCTGAAATAAAAATCTTGTTGCCGCGCAGGCGGTAGGTGCCGTCTCCGGCAGGCTCGGCGCGGGTGCGAATGTCTGACAGCGAGGAGCCTGCGTGGGGCTCCGTCAAGGCCATGGTGCCGAAGAAACGACCCTCGATCATCGGCTGTAGAAAGCGCTGTTTTTGTTCGTCTGTGCCGAAGTTCTCGATAAGGTTCGCCGCGCCCATCGTCAGGAACGGATACGACGCCGTGGCGGCATTGGCGGACTGGAAATGCGCGAAGCACGCCTGAGACAACAAGGTAGGCAGCTGCATGCCGCCGACGTCGAAGTCACGCGCTGCGTTGAGAAAACCCGCTTCCAGGAAGGCATCGACGGCGGGCTTAACCTCAGGAATCAGGACCGCTGCGCCATTTTCAAAGCGAGGCTCGTTCTCATCATTTTTACGATTGTGTGGCGCGAAGTATTTCTCCGCGATGGTGCGTGCCGTGCTGATCGCCGCATCAAAGGTCTCCCGGCTGTGCTCGGCGAACCGCTCACGTTGTGTCAGCGCCTCGGCATCCAGCACTTCGTACAGCTCGAAAGCCAGATTTCGGGAACTGAGCAGCGTCTCGGACATGACGGCGTACCTTTTTTGGGTTGGCTTGGGCTTATGGGCCCGGTGCGTGATGTGCCGCCGAGTCTAGGGGGGAGGGATTGGGGTGAACAGGATGATTGATGCGCGTGATGGGCGTATCAAACGGTAAAAGCATGCTGGCCGCATCAGGTTCACGAACGCGCTTGCCCCCGAACGCTGCAAGTCATACCCGCTGGGGTTTTGACTTGGTTCACTCGCAGGCAAGCGCCTCTGCACTCGTACGCCTTTATCAGGTCGGCCCCCCGGCATTTTCAAAAACGCCGGGTTCACACTGCCGGTTATCCGATGGTCATCAGGCTTGCGTTGCCGCCTGCTGCTGCCGTGTTCACGCTCAGCGCGCGCTCGATCACCAGACGTTCCAGTGCAATGTTGGTCTCGCCTTTGGAAAGGCCATGCACGCCGATGATAGCGCCGCTGCGCTGGGCGACCTGTTGGCAGATCGCGCGCAGTTGGTCGGAATCCCCGTGATGCAGCACCGCATCGATCGCGACCTCGTCCTTATTCCAGTCGGCAACCAGTTTGAGACGTGCCTGCACCTCTTTAGGCAGACGGCTACGCAGCGATTTGCCCGGCTCTCCGTCCGGGATGATCGCCGTGCTGCCCACCGCCATGACTGCTGCCAGTTGCGCCAGCAGGTCCGTCTCGTCTTCGGCCAGACACAACACGTGTTCGCGCGGCAGGATGCTGTAGCTGTTGCGCTCGCCGGTCGGGCCCATGAGCATGCGTGTCACGCCACTCTGCGACTGTTCGGCGAACTGATTGCACAAGGCTTCCAGCTCATTGAGCTGGTGCTTGCCCGCCCACGCCTTGAGCGCGATCAACGGCTTGAGCATCGACTCCTGCATGCGAGTGTCCGGCACCTGTTGCGCATCCCGCGTCGCGAAAGACTTCTGCACGGCGTCGGCGGGGCGCGTTGACAGCAAACGGTAAAGGTACAGCGGGCCACCGGCTTTTGGCCCGGTGCCCGACAGCCCTTCGCCACCAAACGGCTGCACACCGACGACAGCACCCACGATGTTGCGGTTGACGTACATGTTGCCGGCGTTGACGTTGTCGATGACCTTGGCAATGGTCTCGTCGATGCGTGTATGCACGCCGAGTGTCAGGCCGTAACCCGACGCATTGATTTGCGCGATCAACTGGTCAAGCTCGCGGCGCTTGTAGCGCACGACGTGCAATACCGGGCCGAAGATTTCACGTTGCAGTTCGTCGAAGCTGTCGAGTTCGATCAGCGTCGGCATCACGTAGGTACCGCGCTTGATCTCGTCGCTGTCGGCAATGGCAACCTGATACACGTTGCGGCCTTTGTCACGCATGGCCTGAATGTGCTTCTCGATGCCGGCCTTGGCTTCCTGATCGATGACCGGGCCGATGTCTACCGACAGTCGCTCCGGGTTACCCAGACGGCTCTCGGCCATCGCGCCTTTGAGCATTTCAATGACGCGATCCGCAGAGTCTTCCTGCAAGCACAGGACGCGCAAGGCGGAGCAGCGCTGGCCGGCGCTGTCGAACGCAGACGACACGACGTCGATGACCACTTGCTCGGTGAGCGCCGAGGAGTCGACGATCATTGCGTTCTGGCCGCCAGTTTCGGCGATCAGCGGAATAGGGCGGCCCTGTGCATCAAGACGGCCAGCAACGTTGCGCTGCAGCAAACGGGCAACTTCGGTCGAACCGGTGAACATGACACCCTTGACGCGATCATCGCCAACCAACCGCGCGCCAACGGTTTCACCGCGGCCAGGGAGCAGTTGCACCACGCCTTCCGGAATGCCCGCTTCGAGTAGGATACGTACGGCCTGCGCGGCAATCAGTGGCGTCTGTTCGGCGGGTTTTGCGAGCACCGGGTTGCCGGCCGCCAGGGCCGCCGCGACCTGACCACTGAATATCGCCAACGGGAAGTTCCAAGGGCTGATGCACACTACAGGTCCCAGTGGACGGTGAGCGTCATTGCTGAAATCGTTGCGTGCCTGCACCGCGTAGTAGCGCAGGAAATCCACAGCCTCGCGCACTTCGGCGATGGCGTTGGCGAACGTCTTGCCGGCTTCGCGAGCCAGCAGGCCCATCAAGGGTTGTATCTCGGCTTCCATCAGGTCCGCGGCGCGCTCCAGGATCGCGGCACGTTCAGCCGGTGGCGTCGCTTGCCAGATCGGCCCGGCGCTGAGGGCGCTGAGCAGGGCGTTATCAACGTCTTCCAGGGTTGCTTCCTGGACGTGGCCGACGACGTCACGCAGATCCGACGGATTCAAGACCGGCGTTTCAGTGCCGGCGCTGACGGGGCAGCCCAGCATCGGACCGGCCTTCCAGGCGTTATGCGCCGTGGCGAGCAGTGCCGAAGACAGTGATGCCAGACGATGCTCGTTGGCCATGTCGATACCGGCCGAGTTAGCGCGCTCGGCGCCGTAAAGGTCGCGCGGCAATGGAATGCGCGGGTGTGGCAAGCCAAAACCGCCTTCCTGCGTTGCCATGCGCTCGATGCTGGACACCGGATCGGCTACCAGTTCCTGAATCGAGATTGACTGGTCCGCGATCCGATTGACGAAAGAGGTGTTGGCGCCGTTTTCCAGCAGTCGACGAACCAGATACGCCAGCAGCGTTTCATGGGTGCCGACAGGCGCGTACACGCGGCACGGTCGGTTCAACTTGCCGTCGGCGACTTTGCCTACGACCTGCTCGTACAGGGGTTCGCCCATGCCATGCAGGCACTGGAACTCGTACTGGCCGGGGTAATAGTTCTGCCCGGCGATGTGATAGATGGCGGCAAGCGTATGGGCGTTGTGCGTCGCAAATTGCGGATAGATGACTTCCGGCACGGACAGCAGTTTGCGGGCGCAGGCGACGTAGGAAACGTCGGTGTACACCTTGCGCGTGTAGACCGGGTAGCCTTCCAGTCCTTCAACCTGGGCGCGTTTGATCTCGCTGTCCCAGTAGGCCCCTTTCACCAGGCGGATCATCAGGCGGTGGCGACTGCGGCGCGCCAGGTCGATGACGTAATCGATCACGTATGGGCAACGCTTTTGGTAGGCCTGAATTACAAAGCCGATGCCGTTCCAGCCCGTCAGTTGCGGCTCGAAGCACAGGCGCTCAAGCAGGTCCAGCGACAGCTCAAGGCGATCGGCCTCTTCGGCATCGATATTCAGGCCGATGTCGTATTGCTTGGCCAGAAGCGTCAGCGACAGCAGGCGCGGGTACAGCTCGTCCATGACGCGCTCGTATTGCGCGCGGCTGTAGCGCGGGTGCAACGCGGACAACTTGATTGAGATACCGGGGCCTTCGTAGATGCCGCGGCCATGGGAGGCCTTGCCGATGGAGTGAATCGCCTGCTCGTAAGACGCCAGGTATTTCTGCGCGTCGTGCTCGGTCAGTGCCGCTTCGCCGAGCATGTCATAGGAATAGCGGAAGCCTTTTGCCTCAAACCTGCTGGCGTTGGCCAGCGCTTCGGCGATGGTTTCGCCGGTGACGAACTGCTCGCCCATCAGGCGCATGGCCATGTCCACGCCTTTGCGGATCATTGGCTCGCCGGATTTGCCGATGATGCGGCTCAGCGAGGAGGTCAGGCCGGCCTCGTTGTGAGTGCTGACGAGTTTGCCGGTCAGCAACAGGCCCCATGTGGCAGCGTTGACGAACAGCGACGGGCTGTTGCCCAGGTGCGGGTGCCAGTTGCCGGTGCTGATCTTGTCGCGGATCAAGGCGTCACGGGTGCCTTTGTCAGGTATGCGCAGCAAGGCCTCGGCGAGGCACATCAGCGCCACGCCTTCCTGCGAGGACAGCGAAAACTCCTGCAACAGCCCCTGGACGATGCCAGCGCGACCCCCGGCGCTTTTCTGATTGCGCAATTTTTCCGCTATAGAGGCGGCGAGCTTGTGTGTGGCGTCGGCCATTGGAGCAGGCAATCGTGCCTGCTCGATGAGCATGGGCACTACTTCAGGTTCAGGACGGCGGTAGGCCGAGGTGATTGCGGCGCGCAACACCGACTGAGGAAGAATACTCTCGGCGAATTCAAGGAATGCCTGATGGCCGACGTCAGCGGGCAGGTCGCCCTGATCATCGGCATCTTTGCCACCCAGACCGCTGAGTTCACTCAGGGTCGCACCGCCCTCGAGCTTCTCGAGATAGTTGAAGATCGCCTGCTTGATCAACCAATGGGGTGTACGGTCGATGGATTGAGCAGCCGATTTCAGTCGCTCGCGGGTAGGATCGTCGAGTTTGACGCCGAGGGTGGTGGTGGCCATTGCTAGTCCTCATGACAGCCACGGTCATGTGGCTTAACTGGGGCAAGATTAGCCTTGGCATCGCAAGGGTGCAACCGGGTGCAACCGGTTTTTTCAAAGTGTTTCGACCACTCTTGGGTGTAGCGCTTTTATCCGACCGGGCTGCGCCCTGTGCGGCATAAGCTCCCAGCCAGGATTCGGCTTCTTGCCGACAAATACCGGGCGTGGTGGCCTTTCAAACTTATTTGTAAAAAAGCCAGGTATTACCGGTTTTCGGGTTGCACCTGTTCTGGAATGTCCTCTAGGATGCGCCGCTTTGGTGCATTCAAGCGGGGTGCAAAGGCGTACTCCGCCTGCCCGCGACACACGCGAGCGGCTTTGCGCGAACCTGATGCCTCAGGGGAGTTTCGCATTGCTCGCGCTCATAAAAACAACACCGGGATATTACCCATGAGTGTCAGCAATCCAACCCTGATCACCTTCGTGATCTACATCGCCGCAATGGTCCTGATCGGGCTCATGGCCTATCGTTCCACCAATAATCTCTCGGACTACATCCTCGGCGGTCGCAGCCTTGGCAGCGTGGTCACGGCGCTCTCTGCGGGTGCTTCAGACATGAGCGGCTGGTTGCTCATGGGCCTGCCGGGTGCCATCTACATGTCGGGGCTGTCGGAAAGCTGGATCGCCATCGGCCTCATCATCGGCGCCTACCTCAACTGGCTATTCGTTGCCGGTCGCCTGCGAGTGCAGACCGAGCACAACGGCGATGCGCTGACCCTCCCGGACTACTTTTCCAGTCGTTTCGAAGACCACAGCGGCTTGCTGCGGGTGATCTCCGCTATCGTCATTCTGGTGTTTTTCACGATCTATTGCGCTTCCGGCATTGTCGCCGGCGCACGGCTCTTCGAAAGCACATTTGGCATGTCCTACGAGACGGCTTTGTGGGCAGGCGCGGCGGCGACCATTGCCTACACCTTCATTGGTGGGTTTCTGGCGGTCAGCTGGACCGATACCGTGCAAGCGACGCTGATGATTTTTGCGCTGATCCTGACGCCGATCATCGTGCTGTTGGCAACAGGCGGAGTCGACACGACATTCATGGCGATTGAAGCTCAGGATCCGAGCAACTTCGACATGCTCAAGAACACCACCTTCATTGGCGTCATCTCGCTGATGGGCTGGGGCCTGGGCTACTTTGGCCAACCGCATATCCTGGCACGCTTCATGGCGGCTGATTCGGTCAAGTCGATTGCCAAGGCCCGTCGCATTTCCATGACCTGGATGATCCTTTGCCTGGGGGGCACTGTTGCCGTGGGCTTCTTCGGGATCGCGTATTTTTCGGCGCACCCGGAAGTCGCGGGTCCTGTCACCGAAAACCACGAACGTGTCTTCATTGAGCTGGCCAAAATCCTGTTCAACCCATGGGTCGCCGGTGTGCTGCTGTCGGCCATTCTTGCGGCCGTCATGAGCACCCTGAGCTGTCAATTGCTGGTCTGTTCCAGCGCGTTGACCGAAGACTTCTACAAGGCGTTCCTGCGCAAGAGCGCATCGCAAACCGAGCTGGTGTGGGTGGGGCGAGCGATGGTTCTGCTGGTGGCGCTGATTGCTATCGCCCTGGCCGCCAATCCGGAGAACCGCGTGCTTGGGCTGGTCAGCTACGCGTGGGCCGGCTTTGGCGCAGCGTTCGGTCCGGTGGTGCTGATCTCGGTGATCTGGAAAGGCATGACCCGCAACGGCGCGCTGGCAGGGATTCTAGTGGGCGCGATCACGGTAGTGGTGTGGAAGCACTTTGAACTGCTGGGTCTGTACGAAATTATCCCGGGCTTCATCTTTGCGAGCATTGCCATTGTGATATTCAGCGCTGTCGGCAGAGGGCCGACGCCGGGCATGTTGACGCGCTTTGAAGCAGCAGAAAAGGAATACAGGGCGGCGTAATCGCTGCTTTGTACAAGCGCCCGAGCAACGCGAATGCTCGGGCGCTCCAGCCCACATCAGCTCTTGTTGTGGTCAGCGTCCAGGTTGAAGAACATCGTCTTGCCGCCCTCGCTGGTATACCCGGTGTTGTCCTGGGTGTAGACCCCAGCCTTGAAATACAGCTGCTGCTTGCTCCAGGTGGCGCTGATGCGGTCGTTCCAGGCCATCCCGTGAGCCGTCACGCTGAGCAGTCCGGCTTTGTTCAGGTGGATGACGTAGTTGAAGGTTTCGTTCAGGGCCACGTTTTCAGCAACGGTGATCACCCGAGGCTTCTTGTCGTTGGGGTGGTAGCGGACCTTGGCAACGATGTTGCCCATGTGCGTCGCTTCCTTGTATTGGTACTCAACCTTCAACAGCGGCTGGGTGCTGTCATAAACGTGGATCTGACCGATGACCACCTTGCCGGACGACGGCACTTGCAGCACCTTGAGCTTGGCGTTGAGGAAGTTATCGGCGTCCTGGTAGTACCAGTTATGCAGCGTGCCGTTGGACCAGGTTTCACGCAGTTCGGTACGTGGATATTTCGCGTTGGCGGTCTTCGTTCCGGTTACCGGCGCCCAGAACGTAATATTCGATGCGCCTGACTTGAAGTATTTGCCGTCGTACCCGTTAAGCAGTTGTTGCGTTTCGACAGTGGCGGGGGGCGAGCCCACGGGAATGCTCAGATTCCAGGTTCCCAAATCAATCATGTCTAGTCGTCCGGTATGTCTCATTGCCAGCAAAAAGGCTGGCGCAAAAGGGTGAAAGGGGCGCTGTTTATACGATTCGCCGCTGCGTTTGTTAATGCGAATCTGTCGGATGGTTGACGTCAAAGTGCCGCTAATTGGGCTGCAGCGTAGGTCTGACCTGAGTTCGAGAGGCCTGACCGTTAGTCGGCTGAACGGCACTTTCTCGGCAAGGGCGTACTCGCTTCCTTCTTTTTTTCTCAATCGAAGCTAGAGTAATGGCCTACCAGAACATCGGCGGGGACACTCCCCGGGCAGTAAAGTGAATGATGAGTAGCAGCATGGAATGCGTGCAGTCCCCGCCATCAAGTGGCAAATCAGTATTGTTGGTCGTCGACGATTACCCGGAAAATCTGGTGACCATGTGCGCTGTACTTCAGCGTCAGGACAGGGAAATCATCACCGCCAGCGGAGGCATGGAAGCGCTGAGCATTTTGCTGGACCGGGATGTTGATCTGGTACTGCTCGACGTCCAGATGCCGGACATGGACGGCTTTGAAGTGGCCCGCCTCATGCGCGGCAGCCAGCGAACACGGTTGACGCCGATCATCTTTCTCACCGCCAACGAACAATCCCGTGACTCAGTGCACAGGGGCTACGCCAGTGGCGCAGTCGATTACCTGTTCAAGCCGTTCGATCCCAATATTCTCAGGCCCAAGGTCCAGGCGCTTCTGGAGCAGCAGCACAACAGGCGTGCGCTGCAAAAGCTGAGTCGCGAACTGGAGTCGGCGCGTGCGTTCAACGCATCGGTACTGGCGAACGTCGCTGAAGGCATCCTTGTGGTGACGGAGGACGGCATCATCAGTTTCGCCAACCCGGCAATCTGCCGCCTGCTGGGCATGACTGACGGTGAATTGCGCGGCACCGAGCTGCGTACTTACCTTCAAGAACCCAGCGTAGGTGAATGGACCGATTCCGGGTTCTACCACCACTACCGCCGTGCCGACACTTACCGCGTACACGACGCTGTGATGCGCACGCCGGAGGGGCGCCAGGTGCCGGTCGCGCTGTCCTGCGCGCCACTGCCCGCCGAGCAGCGCGCCATGGTGCTGAGCGTGCTCGACATGTCGGTGGTGCGTGACCTTTATCGTCAGCTCGAGCACCAGGCCGTGACGGACTCCCTGACCGGCCTGCTGAACCGGCGCGGCTTCTATCAGACCGTCGAAGGGATGCTGCTGCGCAACGAACATGCGGGCAAGTATCTGGTGGTGCTGTACCTGGACCTCGACGGCTTCAAGGAAGTAAATGATTCCCTCGGCCACGACGCCGGCGATCAAGTGCTGCAGTGGGTGGGCGCGCAGCTGAAAGACTGCCTGCGCCCTTACGACGTGCTTGCTCGCATGGGTGGCGACGAGTTTGTGGTGGTCATCGACGGACTGGACTTCCCCGAACACGCCGCCAAAGTCGCCGAAAAACTCATCGAGCGGGTGTCTACGCGGCGCATGGTTGACGGTGTAGAGGCGACGCTGGGTGCAAGCATTGGCATTGCCGTTTACCCCGACTGCGGCACCAATCTGGACGGTTTGTTGCGCGCGGCCGACATTGCGATGTACGAAGCCAAGCGGGCGGGACGCCAGCAATACCGATTCTTTGACCAGTACATGAACGGCCGCGCGCGGTCGCGCCTGATGCTTGAAGAAAGCGTTCGTACCGCGATCGACGGTAAAGACTTTTCGATGGTCTACCAGCCGCAAGTCAATGTGGTCACCGGAAAAACCCGAGGCTTCGAGGCCCTGCTGCGCTGGCATCATCCAGACGCGGGCGACGTGCCGTCTGGCGTGTTCATCCCGCTGCTGGAAGAGACGCGCCTGATCAACAAACTGGGCAGCTGGATTTTCGAGCAGGGTGCGGCGCAGCGCAAACGCTGGGGCGATGTGTTTCCCGACGATCTGGTCATGAGTGTGAGCGTAAGCCCTGCGCAATTCAGCCTGCCCAACCTTGCGGCCGAATTACAGCGAGCGATGCAGCTGCATGGTCTGCAACCGCGGCAGCTGGAAGTGGAGATCACCGAACCATCGCTGGTTCACAATCTGGTCCACAGCCGCCAGCAATTGCAGAACCTGCACAACATCGGCGTGCGCGTATCGCTGGATGACTTTGGCGCCGGCGACAGTTCGCTTGCTCACCTGCGCAACCTCGATCTGGACACCCTCAAACTCGACCGACACTTCATTGGCGGCATGCTCGGGTCGCCCAGGGATCTTGCCGTTGCACGCAGCATTATCGATCTCTGCCGCATGCTGGACATCGACGTGATCGCCGAAGGGGTTGAAACCGTCGAGCAGTACGAATGGCTCGTCGACAACGGCTGTCAGATTATTCAGGGATTTCTGATTGCCCATCCGATGCCGCCGCTCGAAGCCGAGCGTTTCGTGCAGCCCGTGGAATTGCCAGTCGCATTACAGCTGCTGGGGCAGGACTGACGCGGTAGACTCCTGCCTTTTCCACGACCTGATCCGATCATGACCGTCACGCTTCCCATTGAGCTCAAATACCTGCAGGCCTATCCCGAAGGCTTGCAGGATCAGGTGCGCCAGCTGATTGCGCAGAATCGACTTGCCGATTACCTGCAGCAGCGCTACCCGGAGCGCCATGAGGTGCAGAGCGACAAGGCGCTTTACGCCTATGCGCTGGCGCTCAAGCAAACGTATCTGCGCAATGCCCCGAACATCGATAAAGTCGTGTTCGACAACCGTCTGGACCTGACCCATCGAGCGTTGGGGCTGCACACCACGGTGTCGCGGGTGCAGGGCGGCAAGCTCAAGGCGAAGAAGGAAATCCGCGTGGCGGCGTTGTTCAAGGAAGCTGCACCGCAATTTCTGAAAATGATCGTGGTTCACGAACTCGCACATTTCAAAGAGGCAGAGCACAACAAGGCTTTTTATCAACTGTGCGAGCACATGCAGCCGGGCTACCACCAGTTGGAATTCGACCTGCGTATCTACCTGACCTGGCGTGACATGCAGACCGCCTTGCGCTGAGCGGCGCATCACCACATTCAAGGAAGTCTCGATGGACGTCAGCAAGACCAAAAGCAGTTTTTACCGCCGTCTGTACGTGGCTTATCTGATCGACAGTCAAACGGCCAGCAGTGTTCCGGCGCTCACTGAGATCACCGGCATGCCACGTCGCACGGCGCAGGACACCATCGCTGCGCTGGCAGATCTGGACATTGTCTGTGAGTTCGAGCAACAGGACGGCGGCCGCAACCATGCAGGCGGCTACCGGATTCGTGACTGGGGTGCGATCGAGCCAGCGTGGATCGAGCGCAATCTAAAGTCCATCAAGACTGTGCTGGGGTATCCCTGACGACGCATGGTGACTAAGAAGCTTCCCGGCTAAAGCCGGTCCCACGGGTTGCGAGCTCGGCTAAAGCGGTCCCACGGGTTAAGAGCTCGGCTGAAGCCGGTTATGCCATCTGACTCCCCGGCTCAATCAAGATCGCGGCGCATGCTGATGTGCGGTATGCCGTCTTCGACATAAATCTCGCCTACCGGATTGAAGCCATAGCGGCTGTAGTAACCCTGCAAGTGCGCCTGGGCCGAAAGAAATATCGGCTGGTCCGGCCATTGACGCTCGGCATGTTCCAGCGCCTGCACCATCAGCTCGTGCCCCATGCCCTTGTTGCGCATTGACGGGGCAGTCACGACTCGGCCAATGGTCACGTCGCCGTTCTGCTGAATGGGGTCCAGCAACCGCAGATAAGCGACCAGTTGATCACCCTGCCACGCCATGAGATGGCAGGTATCGCCCAGTAAATCCTGGCCGTCGACGTCCAGGTACCAGCACTTCTGCTCCACCACGAACACCTGCGCCCTGAGCTGCAAAATGGCGTACAGCTGCTCTTTTCCAAGCTCGGTATGGTGTTTGCAAATCCAGTTGATAGACATGACGCCGGCCTGCGAGAAGAAGTGGATGCCGGATACTAAACGCATAACGTCGCCAGCCCAAGTTCACCGCGCGCAGCGCCGGATGTGTTGCGTTGATCCGTACGTCATTTAGTTGAACGCCGGCACAAAACATCCTGCTTTTATGAGTTGTGAAAACGGCAAAAGGCGTCTTCACTGAAGGCCAGTTGCCATAAGGAAGCTGAGCATGTCGCGTTTGCTGTGCGCCGCAGTGCTGCTGGGATTGCTGCTGATAGCCCAAGGCGCAGTCGCGCAAACGCTACGTCTGGCTGGCGATGCGTGGGCGCCTTATGCCGATGTCTCGCTGCTGCACGACGGGCTCTCCACTGACCTGATTCGCACTGCGCTGGGTCGCGCCGGTTATGACACCGAGTACGAGCAGGTCCCGTGGGCACGAGCGATTCACGGCCTGAGCGAGGGGCGATACGACATCGTGATCAACGCCTGGTACAGCGAGGACCGAACGCGGATTGGCGTGTTCTCCGCGCCCTATCTGATCAATCACCTGCGCTTTCTGAGGCGCAAAGACTCCACCATCGTTTACCAGACCCTGTCACAGCTGCACCGGCATTCCATTGCGGTCGTGCGCGGCTATGCCTATTCGCCGGAGTTTGACGCGGATGTCGAGCTGAAAAAGGTACCGGTTGCAAACTTCTCGACCGCCGTCAGGATGCTCGCTGCGGGGAGGGTCGAATTAACCGTGGAAGATGAGTACGCGGCGCGCTTCGCGCTGCTTCACGAGCCTGCCGAGGTCCGGGATAACGTTGAATTCCTGCCCAGGTCGCTGATCGAGAACAGCCTGCACATGCTGGTCAGCGTCAAGCTGGCGGCCCATCAGCAAATCGTTATGGACTTTGACAAGGCCATCGCCGAGATGAAGGCCGATGGCACCTACGACAAGATGATCAAGCTGCACGGCCTGTGATTTGCGGCTCACTGTCCGGTGCTTTGATCAGGTGCGCTGCCAGCGTACGCAGCGGGCCCAATTGTCGGCAGATCAGCGCCAGTTGGGTCTGCACCAACCGTTGGCCTTCGTCGATTTCTTCAGGCATCTGCTCCAGGCTGGTGGCCAGGGCTTCCTCGGCGTCGCTCTGTACCGCCACTGGCTCGCGCAGCATGAGGCTCTGCGCGATTTCATCAATGCTCGCGGCCAGGCTAGCGCCGGCGCCCTCAATGAGTTGCTCGCGCACCTCAGCAGGCAGTGGCGTCTCCCGATGCGCACCAAGCCCGGAGAGGTAGCTGAGCAACGTGTGTGAAAGCACCAGAAAGCGGAAGCCCACATCGGCTTCCTTTCGGAAGTGCCCGGGCTCCATGAGCATATTGGCGAGCGTGGTAGACAGCGCGGCATCAGCGTTGTGGGCATTGCGGCGGGCCAGACGATATGCCAGATCGTCGCTCTTGCCATTGGCGTATTGCTGCATGATCTGGCGCAGGTAAATGCTGTTGCACGACAGCGTGTTGGCCAGCACCTTGTTGAGTCGGCGGCCCTGCCAGTCGGGCAGGAACAGGAACACCGCCAGCCCTGCGATCAGACTGCCCAGCAAGGTGTCCAGCAAGCGCGGCAGGAATACGCCGTAACCGTCGCCGACCTGATTGAAGCAGAACAGGATCATCACCGTGATCGCCGCCGTCGACAGCGTGTAGCGCGTCGTGCGGTTGACGAAGAACACCACGCCGGCGAGTACCGCGCACATCGATTGCAGTACCGGGGTGCTAATCAGGTCGAAAAGTATCCAGCCGGCCGTCAGACCAATCGCTGTGCCTATGATCCGCTGGCCGAGTTTACGTCGCGTCGCGCCATAGCTCGGCTGGCAGACAAATACCGTGGTCAGGATGATCCAGTAACCCTGCGACGGGTGAATCAGGTGAACCATGATGTAGCCGATGACCAGCGCCAACGGCAGGCGCAGGGCATGGCGGAACAACAGCGAGGTGGGCGTCAGCTGCAGGCGCAGACGCGTCCAGACATCCTTGAGATTGCGCGGCGAGCGATCCAGCAGGCTGCTGTCAGTGGCGTCGGCCAGCGCGTCGGGATTGCTTGCATCGCTGAGCAGGCGGTCGAGGGTGCCGAGGTTGTTGGCCAGCGCACGCAGGGAACGCAGCAGCCCGCGCCACGCCGGATTGCTCTGGATGCGCAGATGCTCGAGGGAGGCGCGCAGATCGTCCAGGGCATGGGCGAAGCTGTCATCGTATATAAACGGCTGGCGCAGCTGGATGGAAGCGGACAGGTCGCGGCAGGCACGGCCCTGCTGGCGCAACAGACGCTGACAGCGGAACAGCACATCGCTGTGAAAGAATGCCTCGGCGAGGGAGTTGTAAGGGTAGTGCGACGAGCTGGCCCGCTCATGGATGTCCTGGGCAAGGAAGTACAGCTTCAAGTAGCGGCTGACCTTTGAGCCGGGCCGCCCGCTGCCCACGCGGTTTAGGATGATTTCCTTGGTCACGTTGAGCGCGCCGACAACCTTGCCGTTCTGTTTGGCAAGCTGCAGCCGCTTGGCTTCGACGTCCAGGGTACGAATGGGCTCGAACAGATCGGATTTGAGTTTGAGGTACAGACCGAGCTCGCGAAACAGCCGGGCCAGCGCCTGCTGCACCGGCTGATTGGAAAACAGCATTTGCCACAGCACTGAGAGCAACCCGTACCAGGCTGCGCCTGCGACGAGCAGCATGGGCTCGTGCCAGAAGTCGGTGACTTCGCCGCCGCGCTGATCGACGCCGATCATTGTGTAGACCGACAGAATGAGCGTCGCATAGGCAATCGCGCCGTAACGCTCGCCCAGCGCGCCGAGCATCGTCAGGCAGAACGCGGCGAAGGCAAACGCGCAGATGAACACCACGGGGTAGGGAAACAGCAGCTCCACCGACAACGCAGCAATGCTGAAGCACACCAGCGTTACGGCCAGCGCATTGAGGCGGCCTTGCCAGCTGTCGTCGGTTTCTGAAAGGGCGCTGGCGATAATCCCGAGGAAGAGCGGGATCAGCTGAGACATTTCGTTCTGGTACCAACACAGCGCCATGCTGCCGGTCAAGGCGATGAAAACCCGCACGCTGTAGGAAAACTTGTCCAGCGCCCAAAGGCGGCGGAATGTGTTGCGCAACGATGTCGATGCCATGAACGCTGACGGCCTTGTTCGCGATTGATGTGCTGAAGGATATGTACAGCGCCGGATGCTCGCTGTACATCCGGGTAGCAAGATTTATTCCGAAGCGGATACCGATACCTCAAGAGACGCCTTGACTCCAATGGTACCTCTTTGATTTGCGACACCGCGTTGTAGGAGCAATCGGAGGTCGGCGGTCGCGAACACGCAGGCTGGGGCGCTGAACATGTATTGCCTGTCCCGGCCTCTTCGCGACCGTCGTAACCTCCGATTGCTCCTACCGGAATTGTGTGCGGTTAAGCCGGTGTGAGCTCGCCCGCATGACCTGCTCAGGCGTACTGCGCTGCCGCAAACGCCGATGCCCACGCCCACTGGAAGTTGAAGCCTCCCAGATGGCCGCTGACATCCAGCACTTCTCCGATGAAATAAAGCCCGGGCGATTTCAGGGACTCCATGGTCTTGGATGACACTTCGCGGGTGTCGATGCCACCTAACGTCACCTCGGCCGTCCGGTACCCTTCGGTGCCAGCGGGCACGACTTGCCAGCTCGCTAGTTTGGCCGCGATGTCGGCCAGTTCGGCGTGGGTGTATTGCTTCATCGGCTTGGACACAAACCATTGCTCGGCAATCAGGGTGGCCATTTTCTTGGTAAAAATCTCGCCGAGCAGCGTCTTCAATTCGCTGTTCGGGCGTTCGGCCTGTTGTTCGGTCAACCAGCCGTGGGCGTCGTGGTCGGGCATCAGGTTGATTTCGACCGTGTCGCCGGGATGCCAGAAGGAGGAGATCTGCAAAATCGCCGGCCCGCTTAGCCCGCGATGGGTGAACAGGATGTTCTCGCGAAAGCTGGCGTCGTTGCAGCTCACCAGGCAATCAACCGACGTGCCGGTCAATTCGGTACACAGCTCTTTCAACTGATCGGTGATGGTGAACGGCACCAGCCCCGCCCGTGTGGGCAGAAGCGTGTGGCCGAACTGCTTGCCCACCTGATAGCCGAATCCGGTGGCGCCCAGCGTCGGGATCGACAGGCCGCCAGTGGCAACCACCAGCGACTCGCATCTGAGCTCACCAAGCGTTGTTTTCAGCAAGTACCCGCTTTCGGCTTTCTCGATGCTCTGCACCGAGGTGTCCATGTGCAGGCTCACGCCTGCGGCGTCGCACTCGCCCAGCAGCAGATCGAGGATGTCGCTGGATTTGTTGTCGCAGAACAACTGCCCGAGTTTCTTCTCGTGGTACAGCACGCCGTGTTTGCCGATCAGTTCGATGAAATCCCACTGGGTGTAACGGGCCAGCGCCGATTTGCAGAAATGCGGGTTCTGCGAAAGAAAGTTGGCGGGCTCGGTGTACATGTTGGTGAAGTTGCAGCGTCCCCCACCCGACATGAGGATCTTCTTGCCCGGCTTGTTGGCGTGATCAATCAGCATGACCTTGCGGCCGCGCCGGGCTGCGGTGAAAGCACACATTAAACCTGCGGCGCCGGCGCCAATGATCACAACGTCAGTAACGGGCAAAGCGGTGTCCTCGGGTGTAAATAATCCAGGGGGTGGTGGTAAACCTGTAGGAGCGCGCTTGCCCGCGATTGCGGTGTGTCAGGGGCATAAATGTCCTACTGAATCACCGCAATCGCGGGCAAGCGCGCTCCTGCAAAGAGGAGCTGCGGACCTTACAAAATCCGGACGCGCAGCGATTTGCCTTTGATCTTGCCGTTGTTCAAACGCTCCAGGGCCTGCTTGGCCATGCTGCGCTCAACAGCGACGTACGCCTGGAAGTCGAAGATCGCGATCTTGCCAACCTGCGTGCCGGGAATGCCTGCTTCGCCCGTCAGCGCGCCGAGAATATCGCCAGGGCGCAGTTTGTCCTTGCGGCCCGAGCCAATGCACAGCGTGGTCATCGGTGGCAGCAACTTGCCGCCTTCCTTGCGTTCCAGTTGGTCGTACTGCTGCCAGTTGAGCGGCGCTTTCTGCAACTCTTCAACCGCGCGGGCGCGCTGGCTTTCGCCGGGGGCGACGAGGCTGACGGCGATGCCCGTCTCACCCGCACGACCGGTACGGCCGACACGGTGGATATGGATCTCCGAGTCCCGCGCCAGCTCGACGTTGATGACCATGTCCAGCGCATCGATGTCCAGACCGCGCGCGGCGACGTCGGTGGCCACCAGCACGGAGGTGCTGCGGTTGGCGAACATGGCCAGCACCTGATCCCGGTCGCGCTGTTCGAGGTCGCCATGCAGGCCGACCGCTGACATGCCCTTGGCGGTCAGGTGATCGACCACTTCCTGCACTTGTTGCTTGGTGAAGCAGAACGCCACGCAGGACTGCGGACGGAAATGATCCAGCACCTTGACCACTGCTTCGAGGCGTTGCTCAGGGGCGATTTCGTAGAAGATCTGCTCGATCTGGCTGTCGGCGTGCAGTGCTTCGACTTTGACGGTTTGCGGATCGCGCATGAACTTGGAGGCCAACTGCTTGATGCCGACCGGGTAAGTGGCCGAGAACAACAGGGTCTGCCGACGCGTGGGGGTTTGCTCGATGATGTCGGCAATGGCGTCGTAGAAGCCCATGTCAAGCATGCGATCGGCTTCGTCCAGCACCAGCGTGTTCAAGCCGTCCAGTACCAGCGAGCCCTTACGCAGATGCTGCTGAATGCGTCCTGGCGTGCCAACGATGATGTGCGCGCCGTGCTCAAGCGAGGCGATCTGCGGGCCGAATGACACGCCGCCGCAGAGGGTCAGCACTTTGATGTTGTCTTCGGAACGCGCCAGGCGACGGATTTCCTTGGCCACCTGATCGGCCAGCTCACGGGTCGGGCAGAGCACCAATGCCTGGCAGCCGAAGTAGCGCGGGTTGACCGGATTGAGCAGGCCGATGCCGAATGCAGCGGTTTTGCCCGAGCCCGTCTTGGCCTGCGCGATCAGGTCCATCCCCTTGATAATCACCGGCAGGCTCTGCGCCTGAATCGGCGTCATCTCGGCATAACCAAGGGACTCCAGGTTAGCCAGCATGGCAGCGGAAAGGGGCAGTGAGTTAAAAGCGGTGTTAGTCACGGGACGGGCCTGCAAAACAAAATGTCGCGCAGTGTATCAGGTCGCAGCCCCTGCCTTGGGGCTGCGCGCGATAAATGGTGAGTGCATCACGCCTCGATCTCAGGCTCCGGTTGCGGCTTGCGCGCAGGCGCTTCGGGCGCCATTCGTGGCGACAGCTGCAAGAAAATCGACGCCGCCAGCATGGCCAGCACGCCGACGCACAGGAAGGTCAGCTGAAACGCGCCCAAGACGTCGCTGACTTCGCCCGTCGCCACGTCGTCGCTGAATCCACCCAGCAAGGCGGCCGCGCAGGCGACACCGAGACTCAGGGAGAGCTGCGCGACCACCGACAGCAGGCTGTTGCCGCTGGCGGCACTGGCATCGTCGAGATCGATCAGCGTCACTGCGTTCATCGCCGAGAACTGCAGCGAGTTGACCCCGCCCAGAAACGCCAGGTGAATCAGCAGAAGCCAGTAGGGCGTTTCGGCAGTCACCAGCGCCATGCTTGCCAGCAAGATACCCAGCAGCAAGGTGTTGCCGGTCAGCACGATGCGATAGCCCAGTCGCTCGATGGCTTTGGTCGCCAGCGGCTTGGCGAACATCGCTGCGAGGGCCAGCGGAATCATGCTCATGCCCGCATGCGAAGGCGAGTAACCCAGCGCGACTTGCAGCATCAGCGGCAGCAGAAAGGGCAGGGCGCCGCTGCCCAGTCGGGCAAACAGGTTGCCCATGATTCCCACCGCAAAACTGCGGGTTTTAAACAATTGAGCCGAGAACAGCGGTGCTTCCACGTGACTGGCGCGCAACCAGTACGCGGCGAGACACGCCATACCCCCGAACAGCAGCATCACCACCCGCAAGTGCGGCAGGTTCAGTTCGCCAAGGCCTTCCATTGCAATCGTGATCAGCACCATCGACGCGCCGAACAAGCCAAATCCCACCAGATCAAAACGCGTACGCCCGCCGCCCTGTAGGTCAGGGATGAATTTGCGCACGGCGAAGCAACCGAGAATCCCCACCGGAATGTTGATCAGGAAGATCCAGTGCCAGCTCAGGTACTCCACCAGCCAGCCGCCCACTGTCGGACCCATCAACGGGCCCAGCAACGCGGGCATGGTGATGAAACTGAGCGTGCGCACCAGCTCGGTCCGGGGATAAGCGCGCAACACGATGAGCCGCCCGACCGGCATCATCAATGCGCCGCCAAGGCCTTGAATCACCCGAGCGCCGACCAGCATGCCGAGGGAGTTGGACACCGCGCACAGCAACGAGCCGAAGCTGAACAGCAGGATGGCGCTGAAGAAGATGCGCTTGATCCCGAAACGGTCGGAAATCCAGCCCGATGCCGGAATCAGCAGGGCGATGGTCAGCATGTAAGCGATGATTACGGACTGCATGCGCAACGGATTTTCCGCCAGCGAGCCGGCCATGGAAGGCAGCGCAGTGTTGAGAATGGTGCCGTCGAGGCTTTGCATGAAAAAAGCGATGGCAATGACCCATGGCATCCAGCGCAGGGTGCGGGCGTCCAGCTGCGGTGTTGAGGTCGGCATGTGAATCGAGGGTCCTTATGGTTCGGGTGCTTGATCTGTTGTGGCTATCGCGTGCTGCCTGTTGGTCCGCCGGTGCCGCTCCCTGCGGCCGACCGTAGGAGCCGGCTTGCTGGCGAACGCGTCATGTCATTCTCCCAGAGGTGACTGACAGACTGCATTCGCCAGCAAGCCGGCTCCTACGGATCGATGTCTGCCTTACAGGGTCAGCGTCAACGCACTCAGCAATGCGCCGGGCAGCAGGCACGAGGCTGTCTGGCGCTGACTGTAGGTACTTGTGGACAGCAGGAGTTCCCTTTCGCAGGTCAGTTGCTCCAGCGCCGTGCCCAGCAGGCTGAAAATGCTGTCGTCGAAGCGCATGGTGTTGACCGGCGCAATGATTTTGCCGTCTTCAACCCAGAACGTGGCGAAGCGGGTCATCCCGGTAATGCGCCCGGCGGTGCGGTCTGAAAAATTCAGGTACCACAGGTTGCTGATGTACAGGCCTGTGCCCAACGCCTTCAACACGCTGTCCAGTTCAAGCGAGCCGCCGTCCATGCTCAGCGCGCTCGGAGACTCCCCCCAGCCCGCGCCGTTGGCCACCAGGCCGTACTCCGCGGCGCTGCGTGAGTCGATCATTCGATCCTGGGCAGCGCCGTTGGCCACCAGAGACAGGTCCACGCGCGGATAACCCTCGCCGGAAAACGCGGGCGACAACGAGCCGCTGACTTGCTCCTTAAGGCTTACCAGTGGGCTCAGCGAAGCCTGTCCATCGTAGAGCCGCTGAAGGGGGCTGGTTTTGTCGGCGAGCGACTGCGCCGAGAACCCACCCCAGCACAGCATGCCCATGACTTCTTCCAGCGCTGCGGGCGCCAGATACGCGCGGTACTGACCGGGTGCAAGGACATGTGCCGGCCGCCCCAGAAATGCCAGTTGCTCACGGGCCAGCGCAAAACGTCGTGCGAAGCCGTCGTCGCTCCACGTGTGTCCGGCATAGTTGGCTTTGACCGCTTGGCCGTTCTCGTGAAACAGGCTCCAGTCGAAATTGAAGCTGTTGGCTTGATGCCAGCCCAGCGCGCCGCTTGAGCTGGCAAAGCCGCGATAAATAGGCCCGGCGGCGTAGATGCCGACCAGATCCAGCCCCTCGCCCAATTGAGCGATCTGCTGAACCACCTGCGCACTGTCCGGCAACGGCGTTTCCTGCACGTTGCTGCTCTGCCAGGCCTCGTCGTTCAGCTGTAAGTAAGGATCTTCTGGCAGTAACGTCAGCGTCTCGCGCAGCTGTAGCAGGGCTTGGCTCAGGCGCTGCTGGTCAACCTCTCCGTCGCCCGACAGCGTGAGGTTCAGGTTGGCATGGCGTCCTTCAGCGATCAGCTTGAAGTTCACGCTGGCCTGCTGGACGTGGCCGGCCTGACGCACTTTGGCGTGGTTGAAGCGGATAAAGTCCGATTCTTCAGCGTCGTAGCCGAGCGTGTACCGTTCTTCGGACGTGACTGCACCTTGCAGCCACGCCGCCAGTGCCTTGAATTGCGCCTGATGGGACATCATGCGTCACCTCCGAAAACGTCAACGCTTGAGAACACGCAAGCGGGCGAGGCATGCCCAACGCGGATCACTTGATTGGGTTCGCCTTTGCCGCAGTTGGGCGTGCCCAGCACTTTGAAGGTACTGGCATCCCCGACCGCGCTGAGGTTGCGCCAGAACTGAGCGGAAATGGCCCGGTAGTTCGGGTTTTTCACCACGCCCTTGAGCTCGCCGTTCTCGATCAATTGCCCCCATTCGCAGCCGAACTGAAATTTGTTGCGCGCGTCGTCGATCGACCATGAGCGGTTGGTGCTCATGAGGATGCCGTTTTCGATACCGCCGATGAGCTGCGCCATCGACTTGTCGCCCGGCTCGATGTTGAGGTTGGCCATGCGGTCAATGGGTGCGCGGTTCCAACTGGATGCGCGGCTGTTTGCTACGCCTTCCATACCGCTGCGGTACTGCGACAGGGCACCTCCGAGCGGCCTCACCAGCACGCCGTCCTTGATCAGGAACTGCTTGCTCGCGGCCGTACCATCGTCGTCGTAGCCATAGCTCGCCAGTTGCTCGGGGATATCGGGATCGAACGTCACGTTGAGCAGGCTTGAGCCGTATTGCAGGCTGCCAAAATCGCTGGCCTTGACGAAGCTGGTGCCGGCGTAATTGCGCTCATCACCCAGAATGCGGTCCAGTTCCAGCGGATGACCGATGGATTCGTGGATCTGCAGGGTCATCTGGTCAGGCGTCAGCAACAGGTCGCGCGCGCCAGTGGGTGTGTTGGGCGCCATGACCAATTGCAGCGCCTGATCGGCGACGTTGACGGCCGCGCCGATGATTCCGCACGAAGCAAGCACCTCCGCACCGCCTTGCTGGCCGAAGTTCTCGCGGCCCAGGCTGCGGGTCTGGCTGTCTTGTCCGTCATAGGCCGTGACGGTCAGACCGGGAAATACAAACCGCTGGGCCTGACGAATTTCGGCGCCGACATTGTTGAGGTAGATCTGCTCGACGTTTTCCAGCCCCAGCCCGACCTGCCAGTTCACCAGCCGCTCGTCCTTGGGCACGGACGCCGATTCGGCATTGAGCAACGCGTAGCATTCGCTGAGCGACGGAAAGGCAGTGTGCAGGTTAGGGGAGAGGTAATCGGCGCGCGCAGTGGCCACGGCCTGTTCGCTCAGGTCCAGAAGCGAATGCGGGGCCAGGCGTCGCGCCTGAACCTCGGCCTGTTCCAGTGCCGTCTGAAGCCCGCGCTGGGAGATGTCATTAGTGGCCGCGTAGGCTTCAACGCCATTGATGCGCACCGTGAGCATCGCGCCTTCGTCGATACTCAGTTGCGGCGGTTCGGCGACATTCTTGCGCACCGACAAATGCTGGCTGGTTTGTTTGACGTAACGCAGTGAGAAAAACGGTGCGCTGCTCTGCAGGGCGGCGAACCGTTGCTTGAGCTGAGCGGAGAAGTCGAACATGCAGGAAGGCTCCTTGATGACTCGGGCAGGCAATGGCCTGAATCATAGCGCGGATGTCCGCTGCGGCGGGGGAGGAAGAGCAACGCGGACAAACCGCGCAACCATTGTGAAACCGCGTGCGAATTGTGGGATCGGCTATAGCCGGGAAAGCGGCAGGTGCCACACCGCAGAATCGAGTGTGTACCCAATGGCCTCTTCCCGGCTGAAGCCGGTCCCACTGAAACACCACGTCCGCACTGGGGACCGGCTTTAGCCGGGAATGCGCTAGGTGCCACGCCGGAGAATCGAGGATGTACCGCCTGGCCTCTTCCCGGCTGAAGCCGGTCCCACTAAAACACCGCGTGCGAATTGTGGGACCGGGTTTAGCCGGGAAAGCGGCAGGTGGCACACCGCAGAATCGAGGGTGTACCCAATGGCCTCTTTCCGGCTGAAGCCGGTCCCACTGAACCACCGCGTCCGCACTGTGGGACCGGCTTTAGCCGGGAATGCGCAAAGGCGCCACACCGCAGAATCGAGGGTGTACCCAATGGCCTCTTCCCGGCTGAAGCCGGTCCCACTGAAACACCGCGTGCGAATTGTGGGATCGGCTATAGCCGGGAAAGCGGCAGGTGCCACACCGCAGAATCGAGGGTGTACCCAATGGCCTCTTCCCGGCTGAAGCCGATCCCACTGAAACACCGCGTCCGCACTGTGGGACCGGCTCTAGCCGGGAATGCGCAAAGGCGCCACACCGCAGAATCGAGGGTGTACCCAATGGCCTCTTCCCGGCTGAAGCCGGTCCCACTGACACACCGCGCGCGGATTGTGGGACCGGCTATAGCCGGGAAAGCGGCAGGTGCCACACCGCGGAATCGAGGGTGTATCCAATGGCCTCGTCTCGGCTGAAGCCGGTCCCACTGAACCACCGGGCGCGGATTGTGGGACCGGCTTTAGCCGGGAATGCGCAAGGGGCGGCGCTGCCGATCGGGGCCGTACCCAAGGGCTTGGTCCCGCCGGCATTGTAGGAGCGCGCTTGCCCGCGAACGCGATCTGTCTGGGCCATTTCAGGTGACTGACACAGCGCAATCGCGGGCAAGCGCGCTCCTGCACGTTTTGCGCTGCCTGCCGTGCAATACAAATGAGTTGCGCGGGTTACCACGCCCGGCCTGGAAGACCCGGCGGGTTACTGCGCCAACGGACCCACTTCACGCATCGGCTTGCCGCGCACCGGGGCATCGCCCGCTACATAGTAATCGGCGTTGCTGCGGGGCAGCGGATTGCGGCCGCGGATTTTGTCGGCGATCTTTTCAGCCATCATGATCGTCGGCGCATTAAGGTTGCCCGTGGTGATCAGCGGCATGATCGACGCATCCACCACACGCAGCCCTTCCATGCCATGGACGCGACCCTGGCCATCCACTACCGCCATCTCGTCGGTGCCCATTTTGCAGGAGCAGGACGGGTGATATGCGGTCTCGGCGTGCTCACGGATAAACGTGTCCAACTGCTCGTCGGACTGCACATCGATGCCCGGGCTGATTTCGCGGCCGCGATATTGGTCAAGTGCCGGCTGCTGCATGATTTCGCGGGTCAGGCGAATACCATCGCGGAACTCCTGCCAGTCCTGCTCCGACGCCATGTAGTTGAAGAGGATGCTCGGATACTCGCGCGGGTTCTTCGATTTCAGCTGCACGCGACCACGGCTAGGCGAACGCATGGAACCCACGTGCGCCTGGAAGCCGTGTTCCTGAACGCCCTTGCTGCCGTTGTAGTTAATCGCCACTGGCAGGAAGTGATACTGAATGTTCGGCCACTCGAATTCCTTGCGCGAACGAATGAAGCCGCCCGCCTCGAACTGGTTGCTGGCGCCGATCCCTTTGCCGAGGAACATCCACTCTGCACCGATGGCCGGCTGGTTCCACCACAGCAACGACGGATACAGCGATACCGGCTCTTTGCAGGCGTACTGCAAATACATTTCCAGGTGGTCCTGCAGGTTTTCGCCCACGCCGGGCAAATCATGCACAACCGGAATGTCGAGCTTCTTCAGCAGCGGCGCAGGGCCGACGCCGGAACGCTGCAGAATCTGCGGCGAAGCGATTGCGCCACCACACAGCAAGACTTCCTTACGAGCGCGGGCTTCGATGCGCGTGTCGCTGTCGCCGACCATGTAGGCCACGCCAACAGCACGCTTGTTATCGAACAGGATCCGGTCGGTCAGCGCATGGGTGACGATGGTCAGGGTGGTGCGCTTCTTCGCTTCGTCCAGGTAGCCACGTGCCGTGCTGGCACGACGGCCGAACGGGGTGACGGTGCGGTCCATCGGGCCGAAACCTTCCTGCTGATAACCGTTGAGGTCGTCAGTGCGCGGATAACCGGCTTGCACACCTGCTTCAACCATTGCAGCGAACAGCGGGTTATTGCCTGCTTTCGGCGTAGTCACACTGACCGGGCCTTCGCCACCGTGGTAGTCGTTGGGGCCGATGTCGCGGGTTTCGGCCTTGCGGAAGTACGGCAGGCAGTCGAGATAGGACCAGTCTTCCAGCCCTGGATTTTTAGCCCAGCCGTCATAATCCATGGCGTTGCCGCGGATGTAGCACATGCCGTTGATCAGCGACGAGCCACCCAGGCCCTTGCCGCGACCGCACTCCATGCGGCGATTGTTCATGTGCGGTTCCGGCTCGGTTTCGTATGCCCAGTTGTAGCGGCGACCTTGCAGCGGGAAGGCAAGCGCGGCGGGCATTTGCGTGCGGAAGTCGGCGCGGTAATCCGGGCCGCCGGCTTCGAGCAGCAGGACGGTGACGCCCGCGTCTTCGGTGAGGCGGGCTGCCAGGGTGTTACCGGCCGAGCCGGCGCCGATGATGATGTAGTCGAATTCTTGGGACATTGAAATGCTCCCTCTTTGGGATGTGTCAGATATGGAGCGGATGTATATGGATCACGGCCTGTAGGAGCCGGCTTGCTGGCGAACGCGATGGGTCAGGTCCTGCAAAGTTGAATGACCTGACGCGTTCGCGGGCAAGCGCGCTCCTACAAGGGCTAGCGCAGGATCAGAACACCGACGCGTAATCGCCCAGCTCGACCTGAACGGACTTGATGCGTGTGTACTGAGCCAGTGAGCTGATGCCGTTTTCGCGGCCCACGCCGGACTGCTTGTAGCCACCCACCGGCATTTTCGCGTCGGATTCGCCCCACGCGTTGATCCAGCAGATACCGGCTTCGAGCTGGTGAATCACTCGGTGCGCGCGGTTCAGGTCTTTGGTCACGATGCCGGCGGCTAGGCCCATCTCGGTGTCGTTGGCACGGCGAACCACTTCTTCCTCGGTGTCGTAGCCGAGAATGCTCATGACCGGGCCGAAGATTTCTTCTTTGACGATGGTCATGTCATCGGTGCAATCGGTGAACACCGTCGGCGCAACGAAAGCGCCTTTGGCCAGCTCGCCCTCGGTCAGGCGGTCACCGCCGATCAGCAGGCGTGCGCCTTCTTCCTTGCCCTTGTTGATGTAGCCAAGGACGCTCTCCATGTGCGCGAAGCTCACCAGCGGACCGAAGTTGGTGGCATCGTCCTGCGGGTTGCCGACGCGGATGCGTTTGACGCGCTCAAGGATTTTCGCCTCGAAGGCAGTCTTCAGCGCATTCGGCACGAACACGCGAGTGCCGTTGGTGCAGACCTGACCCGAACTGTAGAAGTTGGCCATCATCGCAATGTCGGCGGCACGATCCAGATCAGCGTCGTCAAAGATGATCAGCGGCGACTTGCCGCCCAGCTCCATGGTCACTTCCTTGAGCGACGAACTCGACGCACTGGCCATGACTTTCTTGCCGGTCGCTACGCCACCGGTGAAGGAAATCTTCTCGATGCGCGGGTGCTCGGTCAGCCAGCTGCCAACCTCGCTGCCTGCGCCGGTCAGCACGTTGAACACGCCGTCCGGTACACCGGCTTCGGTGTAGATTTCGGCCAGTTTGAGCGTGGTCAACGACGTTACTTCGCTTGGCTTGAAGATCATCGCGTTACCGGCTGCCAGCGCAGGGGCGGACTTCCACAGGGCGATCTGGATGGGGTAGTTCCACGCGCCGATGCCGACCGTGACGCCCAAAGGCTCGCGGCGGGTGTAGACGAAGGAGGTGTCGCGCAGCGGAATCTGCTCGCCCTCGATGGCAGGTACCAGACCGGCGTAGTACTCCAGCACGTCGGCGCCCGTGACGATGTCGACGTATTTGGTCTCGGAGAGCGCTTTGCCGGTGTCCAGGGTTTCCAGTTCGGCCAGCTCATCGTTGCGCTCGCGCAGGATGTCGACGGCGCGACGCAGAATCCGGGAACGCTCCATGGCGGTCATGGCGGCCCAGATTTTCTGGCCCTTTTCGGCGCTGACAACAGCGCGTTCAACGTCTTCCCGGGTGGCGCGCTGAACCTCGGCCAGGACTTCGCCATTGGCCGGGTTAATGGCTTCGAAGGTCGCGTTGCTGCTGGCGTCGACATAGCCGCCGTCAATGTAGAGTTTTTGCAATTCGAAACGGGCCATAGAGTCCTCGCGATAGTCTGTGATGGGTAACGATCAAGTGCGCTGTGCGCGGCCTGGATCGTGGTGCCGGCTGCTTCAGCTCGGCGCTTTTGCCAATTGCAGGTCCATGTATTCGTAGGCGATCCGCTGCGCCTGCTCGGTATCGAAGGCGTCCCCGGAGAGCGCGCCACGCAGCCATAAGCCGTCGATCAATGCCGCAAGTCCTCTGGCGGCGCTGCGCGCGTCCTCCAGTGGGAGTGCGCGGCGGAACTGACAGCAGAGGTTGGAATACAGGCGGTGATCGTTGATCCGCTGCAGCCTGTGCAGCGAGGGCGAATGCATGCTGGTTGCCCAGAAGGCGAGCCAGGTTTTCATGGCCGGGCCATTGACCTGACTGGAATCGAAGTTGCCTTCGATGATCACTTTCAGGTGAGCCCGTGGACTGTCGTCGTTCAACGCCCGTCGCCGTTCGGCAACGCTGGCGATCAGCGCATTCATCAGGTGCCGCATCGTCGCTGCGATCAGGCCGTTCTTGTCCTGAAAATAGTGACTGATGATGCCGTTGGAGACCCCTGCCAGTTTGGCGATCAGCGCAATGCTTGCATCGCCCATCCCGACCTGATCGACCGCCGTAAGGGTGGCCTGGATCAGCTGTTGACGCCGAATGGGTTGCATACCGACCTTGGGCATTTGCGAAGCCTCCTGGACTTGCCGGGTAAGTGTGAAGGGCTGGAAACGGCGTCCACTGTAAAGCTTTTTAATTGAACGTTCAATCAACAAAAAAGAACGGGCGTGCGAAATTCGACCTGGAGTGCCTCCTAATCACGTGTCAAAGCGATTACTTGTGGGAGTGAGCTTGCTCGCGATTGCATTGGGTCAGGCAACGTTGTTTTAAACCTGCTGACGCCTTCGCGGGCAAGCGCGCTCCTACAGATTTTGGTGTTCCGGCAATCTCTGGTCGACGCGAGTCTGAGCCATCGCGAGCAAGCTCACTCCTACAGTAGGTTGTGCCTTCGCGCGATGAGCATTCGCCACGAATCTGTTGGAGCCGGCTTGCTGGCGAACCCGCTGTGCAGGCGCCGCCTCAGCCGTGATTCTTGCCCAGCAGTGCGTGGTACAGCTCGCTGTCGCCGAGGATCCCGACCAGTTGGTTGTTCTCCTGCAGTACCAGCTTGTTGCCGGTGTGATAGCGGATCTGCAGGGCGTCGCGCATGCCGATGTCGGAATGAACCACGGTAGGTCTGCGGCCCAGGGTATCGACCGACTGCCCGGGTTCCCAACTTTGCAGGTCCAGGGTCGCGCCATGCTGGTGAGCACCGGTGATGGCGTTGCCGTCGGCCAGATCAATCCACGTGTCGTCGGTTGGGTCCAGACACACCTGGGAGCCGTTGATACGCGTGCACTGGGTGATCGGGCGCATGAGGCTGCGGCCGCACAGCACGTTGAGCGGGTTGGTGTGAGCAACAAACGTGCGCACGTATTCATCGGCAGGGTTCAACACAATCTCTTCCGGTACGCTGTACTGGATGATCCGGCCGTCCTTCATGATCGCAATCCGGGTGCCGAGCTTGAGCGCTTCGTCCAGGTCGTGACTCACAAACACGATGGTCTTGTTGAGCTTCTTCTGCAGCGCCAGCAACTCGTCTTGCAGGCCTTGGCGGATCAGCGGATCGAGGGCGGAGAAAGGCTCATCCATCAGCAGAATGTCGGCGTCCATCGCCAGCGCGCGGGCCAGGCCCACACGCTGCTGCATGCCACCCGAGAGCTCGTCTGGCTTCTTGTTGCGCCATTGCGTCAAGCCCACCAGTTCAAGCTTTTCGTCCACCAGCTGACGCCGCTCTTTCTCGGGCCGGCCCTGCATCTCCAGGCCAAAACTGATGTTCTCGCGCACTGTGAGCCAAGGCATCAGGGCAAACTTCTGGAACACCATCGCGATGCGTTTGGTGCGCATCATCTTCAGCTCGGCAGGGGTGCAGGCGGCAATGTTGATCTGCTTGCCTTCGTGCTCAACGAACAACGAACCACGACTGACCGTGTTCAGCCCGTTGATGCAACGCAGCAGGCTCGATTTGCCCGAGCCCGACAGGCCCATCAGCACGCAGATTTCGCCTTTGTTGATTTCCAGGGAGGCTTTTTCGACGCCGACGATCTGGCCGGTTTTCTTGAGGATTTCTGGCCGCGTGAGGCCTTGGTCCAGCAGCTTGAGCGCCTCACGCGGGTCTTTGGAAAAGACGACGTCAACCTGATCGAATTTGATGATGCTCATGCGTCAGCCCTCACTTTAGCGTCCGGTTGTTTGCAGATCCGGTCGAGCATGATCGCCAGTAATACGATCGCCAGGCCCGCTTCGAAGCCCAGTGCGATATCAGCGGTGTTCAGTGCGTTGACCACGGGTTTGCCCAAGCCGTCCGCGCCTACCAGCGCGGCAATGACCACCATCGACAGCGACAGCATGATGCACTGAGTGATGCCGGCCGCGATGCTCGGCATGGCATGGGGTAATTCGATGCGCGACAGGAGCTGGCGGCGCGAACAACCGAAGGCCTTGCCGGCGTCGAGAAGTTCTTGGGGAACGTCGCAGATGCCCAGATACGTCAGGCGTATAGGTGCAGCAATCGCGAACACCACCGTCGAGATCAGGCCTGGTACCACACCGAGGCCGAACAGGGTGAGCGTCGGGATCAGGTAAACGAACGTAGGAACAGTCTGCATCAGGTCGAGTACGGGGCGCATGCAGGTGTAGAACATCGGCTTGTGCGCGGCAATGATGCCAAGCGGCACGCCGATCACCACGCAGACCGCCGTGGCGAATAAAACCTGCGCCAGGGTCTCCATGGTCTCTTGCCAGTAGCCCAGATTGAGAATGAGCAAAAAGGAAATCACGACAAATGCGGTCAGGCCCCACTTGCGTTGAATGAAGTGCGCAAGCAAGGCAACCAGGCCGATCAGCACGAAGGGGTTGAACCAGGTCAGGCCGCCGGTGAGCCCGTGGATCATGGTTTCCAGTGACGAAGCGATGGCGTCGAAGGTGCTGGCGCCGTGCTGCGTCAGCCATTCGACAAAGCCGGCGATGTACTGGCCCAAGGGGATTTTATGATCAGTCAGCATGATAGTGGTTGTCCGCGTGCGGGATGAAAAAAGGACAACAGGCGGGCGTTACCCGCCTGCCTGTCGAGTTACTTCGTCAGCTCGGCTTTTGCGGCTTCCAGGCCAGGTTTGCCGTCCACGGTGGTGACACCTGCCAGCCATGTATCGAGTACTTGAGGGTTCTTTTTCAGCCACGCCTTGGCGGCGATTTCAGGCTTCATTTTATCGTCGAGGATGTTGCCCATCAGCGAGCTTTCCATCGGCAAGGTGAACGACAGGTTTTTCAGCAGCTGGCCAACGTTGGCGCACTCGGTGGTATAGCCCTTGCGCACGTTGGTGTAGACAGTGGCTTTGCCGAAGTCGGGGCCGAAGTAGTCATCGCCGCCAGTCAGGTACTTGATTTTGAAGCGGGTGTTCATGGGGTGCGGTTCCCAGCCCAGGAACACCACGTCGGTATTGCGCCGGGACGCCCGGTCAACCTGGGACAACATGCCCGCTTCGCTCGATTCCACGACTTTGAAGCCTGCGTCTTTTAGGCCAAAGGCGTTTTTGTCGATCATGCTCTGGATCAGGCGGTTGCCATCGTTGCCCGGTTCGATGCCGTAGATTTTGCCGTCGAGTTCTTTCTTGAATTTGACGATGTCGGCGAAGTCGTGAAGGCCTTTGTCGTACAGGGCCTGGGGAACGGCGAGGGTGTACTTGGCGTTTTCGAGGTTGGCGCGCACGGTCTCGACGGTGCCGGCGTCGCGATAGGCCTTGATGTCGTTTTCCATGGTCGGCATCCAGTTGCCGAGGAAAACGTCCATGTTTTTGCCATCGGCCAGCGACTTGTAGGTCACGGGCACCGAAATCATGGTGGTTTTGGTTTTGTAGCCCAGCGACTGCAACACGACGCTGGTGACGGCGGTGGTCGCCGTGATGTCGGTCCAGCCCACATCGGAAAAATTGACCATTTGGCAGGCGGCGGGCTCAGCGGCCTGGGCCAGGATCGGAAGACTCAGCGCAACGCCCAGCAACAGCCTGTGTGAATTTTTCATGTCGGACTCCTTTGGTGTTTTTTTCTCGGCATCAACCGCAGCTGATGCGTTTTCTGGTGTCGGCGAGTCAAGTTGAAAAACAGCTCCATCACTGCGTCTGGCGATTGAGTCGACAACGATCATGTAACAGGGAAAAACAAACGCCTACAGGGGGCGTCGTATCCAGTACACAGGGAGTCGTATCCAGCATCAGTGACGTCGCTTACAGGTTTTTCCTCCGCTCGCCGAATGATTCCCGCGACAAAAGCAGAGTGACGATACGGCAAAAAGTGCCGGAATCGGCTGCGAACACGCTTGCACGTCGGCGTTCGCAGACACGACGTTGGTGGGCATGGGTGAGTCGGTGTGAGACGTCGCCCTGCAAAACAAAAGGCTGATGATGCCGCCATCTCGATGGAATGCTGCTTGAGCGTAGCAGCTTCATCGCCGGCCGCGCGGCGCGCCGGGAACCCTGTTTGCGGGAGGTTTGCGGTTAATGGCTATCAGCGTGTTCGACCTGTTCAAGATCGGTATCGGGCCCTCCAGCTCACACACAGTCGGCCCCATGCGCGCCGCTGCCTTGTTTACCCAAGGGCTGCGCGAACGTGACCAACTGGGGCGGGTCGGGCGGATCGAAGTTCAGCTCTATGGCTCGTTGTCTGCGACCGGGGTTGGGCATGGCAGCGATAGCGCGGTCATCATGGGTCTGATGGGCGAATGGCCTGATGCGATCGATCCAGGGCTGATCGGCCAGCGCATCGCTGAACTGCGGGAAACCGGCACGCTGCAGCTCAACGGCGATCACCCGGTGCCGTTTCTGTGGCAGCGCGACATGCTGCTCATCGATGAGAACCTTCCCTTCCACCCCAATGCCATGACGCTGGTTGCTTTCGATGAACAGGGCGAGCTTCATCGCGACACGTATTACTCGGTGGGCGGCGGCTTCGTTGTCGATGAAGCGCAGGCTGCCAGCGGCGTGCTGGACCGCGACGAGACTGTTCTGCCGTACGATTTCTCCAGCGCCGATGAACTGCTGATGCTCTGCGAAAAGCATGGCTTGCGGGTGTCGCAGTTGATGATGGAGAACGAGAAGATCTGGCGCAGCGAAGACGAGATTCGCGCCGGGCTCATGCGCCTCTGGAAGGCTATGCAGGCATGCGTGGAGCTGGGGTTGAAGCACGAAGGTATTTTGCCAGGCGGCCTGAACGTGCGTCGTCGCGCGGCGCGTCTGCATCGCAGCCTGCAGGAGCTGAACAAGCCGAACGTCATTGGCTCGACCTTGAGCGCGATGGAGTGGGTTAACCTGTTTGCATTGGCCGTCAACGAGGAAAACGCCGCCGGAGGACGCATGGTCACCGCGCCCACCAATGGCGCGGCGGGGATCATTCCGGCGGTGCTGCACTACTTCGTCAAGTTCAGCGACGAGGTCAGCGAAGCCAACGTGGTGGACTACCTGCTAGGCGCGGCATCGATCGGCATTCTGTGCAAGAAGAACGCGTCGATCTCTGGCGCCGAGGTGGGCTGTCAGGGCGAGGTCGGTTCCGCCTGTGCCATGGCGGCGGCGGGGTTGGCAGACATCCTGGGCGCGACGCCGGAGCAAGTGTGCAACGCCGCCGAGATTGGTCTGGAGCACAACCTCGGCCTGACTTGCGATCCGGTCGGTGGCCTGGTCCAGGTGCCGTGCATCGAGCGCAACGCGATTGCCGCCGTCAAAGCCATCAATGCCGCGCAGATGGCGTTGCGTGGTGACGGTCAGCACTTCATTTCGCTGGATCGGGTCATCCGCACCATGCGCGACACCGGCGCGGACATGCACGACAAGTACAAGGAGACGTCCCGTGGCGGGCTGGCGGTGAGCGCAGTCGAGTGCTGACGGCCCGATCACAGGGCCCCGCGCACGGAGTCCTTCGTGACAGGGCTTTTGTCTGACTCCATCTGCTGCCGCCAGCGCCTCCTGCAAGGCAGCCCAGGCCGCGCCGCCTGCCCGCTTTTCGCCCACGCCGAGAAGCTACCGCTACGTTTTGGCGCGCCGGCGCTGATAGCGAGTCCCAGCCCATCCGAGCCAATGGCGGACTCACTGGATTCCAGCACCCCGTGCATCGGGTGACACTCCGTGACCGCTCGGTCACGCTATCGTTCACACAAGTGCTACGCAATTGCCCATCCCGCCCGCCACGTCTACGGCTCAGCCGTCCTGAAGTCGCGAATTGAATTGTCCTGTCGCTCCTGAATAGACGCTTCGCGACGTCGCAATCAAGAGTTGTTGAACGCGCATTCAGCTTTAGGCATGGCATTTGCGTTGCACTCACCCAGCTCTCCACAGATGAGGGCGATACAACAAGAGCCTCTTGCTGGGGCCATCAACCGTTTTACGCGTGAGGAGAAATTGTGATGACTTCGTTCAACTCCGGGGCCCAACCCCAGAACCGTGCGCCCCAATCCATCGGCTTTCTGCTGCTGGACAACTTCACATTGATCTCCCTCGCGTCAGCGGTCGAGCCTCTGCGGATGGCGAACCAACTATCAGGCCGGGAGCTGTATCGCTGGACCACCCTCAGCGTCGACGGCGGCCAGGTCTGGGCCAGCGATGGCCTGCAGATCACCCCGGACGCCGCGATGCACAAAGCGCCGGTGCTGGACACTGTGATCGTCTGCGGCGGCGTAGGCATTCAGCGGACGGTGACCCGTGAGCATGTGAGCTGGCTGCAAAGCCAGGCGCGACAATCCCGTCGGCTTGGCGCGGTGTGCACAGGCAGCTGGGCGCTGGCATGCGCGGGTTTGCTGGACGGTTTCGATTGCAGCGTGCACTGGGAGTGTCTGGCTGCGATGCAGGAGGCGTTTCCGCGCGTCACTATGAGCACGCGCCTGTTCACCCTCGACCGCAACCGTTTCACCAGCTCCGGCGGCACCGCACCGCTGGACATGATGCTGCACCTGATCAGCCGCGATCATGGCCGTGAGTTGTCGGCTGCTATCTCGGAAATGTTTGTCTATGAGCGTATCCGCAACGAGCAGGATCACCAGCGTGTGCCGCTTAAACACATGCTTGGCACCAACCAGCCGAAGTTGCAGGAAATCGTCGCGTTGATGGAGGCGAATCTGGAAGAGCCGATCGACCTGGACGAACTCGCGGTGTACGTCGCGGTATCCCGGCGCCAGCTGGAGCGGCTGTTCCAGAAATACCTGCACTGTTCGCCGTCGCGGTATTACCTCAAGCTGCGCCTGATCCGTGCGCGGCAGCTGCTCAAGCAAACACCGATGTCGATCATCGAAGTGGCCTCGGTGTGCGGTTTCGTGTCCACGCCGCACTTTTCCAAGTGCTACCGCGAATACTTCGGCATCCCGCCACGGGATGAGCGCGTCGGCTCCAACACTGCGCAACAGGTGGCAATGCTGCCTATTCCGCAATCACTGGTCATGGCGCCATTGTCCGGCCCGCTTTCGGCTCTGAGCCAGGCGCGCAACGAGTCGACGTTTGCGAGTGTGCGGCTGTAAGACGCTGTAAGAGAAAGCCCCGTGCGCTGTCGACTCAGGCCTTTGTCTGGCCTTGTTTGAATGTTGCCAGCGCGGGCAGCAGCTGTTGATCGATTGCCTGGCGCACGGCGGGGAGGATGGTGGCACCGCCCTTCAGCATTTTCTCCACCATTTGCCTTAATGCCCGAGCGCGGTCGTCATTCAGACCGCGCACGGCGTGGGCGCACGCCTGCTCGGCGCTGATGCCGGAGGGCACGTCCAGGCCTATTCCTCTGAGTTGGCTAATCAGGTCGTCCTGGTCGATCAGGTCTGTATGCATCATGGCGTACACTCCGTTTAGGGGAATGCCCCGATTCTGGTGGCGCGGTGTGAGCTCGGCAAGTGCTGGCCCTGCCGATGTCTGGCATGCATATCACCGTGTCGTTTTCGGCTACGTTGTTGTTTGGTCCGCTCGGCATAATCGCTTCATCTACAGTGCGCAGGGTACGGCTTGGTCCCCCTCTGGCCTGCGCAACTGCCTCATCCCGGTTTTGTAACGGCTTAACCGGGTTTTTTTGCCTGCAGGAAAGCCAAGCCCTCAAGCCTTATAGCGATTTGCTTGATCAGCTATCGCCAAACAGTCGCAGGTGTTGCGCGTCGACTCGCTAGTCTGAAGCCAGCAACATGTTTTGCCGGGCGGACGTACAGGGAGATAGATCACCAATGGATATTGATCAACGTCTTAAACCGGGAGACCGAAGAGGACTTCGGCGCCGAACTCTTGCAGGCTCATGCGCGTTTGTGCTGGCAACCGCCTGGGTGATGCGAGCGTCAAGCGCGGAACTGGACAACCCTGGCGCTATACCCCTGGATGCACCGCGCTCATGGGAGGTGATCGACATTGGCAACGGCTTTTACCAGATCAGGCTCCAGCGCACAGGGAATCTTGAAACAAAGTGCCTGACCGGTGTGCCCGGGCAATCGGCCGTCCTGTTGCTTGACTGCGATCCTCACCCTGGCGCGCCTGCGACAGTGCGTCAGTGGAGCTTCCATCGTCTCACCGCCGGTGGTTATCAGGTGGTGAGTCGCTGGGCTGACTTCTATGGATATCCTGCCTGTCTGGCTGCCACTGATAAGTCTCTGGCGCTGATCCCGTGCGCGCCGGGGGTAAGCGGCGCGCAGCCGCAGGACATTGCGAAGCTTTACGCAGATCCCACGAAGCCGCTGACCGAGTAATCACCCGGCGGTGAGCGCCGCCTGATGAAGCGTCTGCCAATGCACGCCTGGTTTGGTAAACTCCGCAGCCTTCCAGGAGCTGCCATGAACTACCGTCACGCCTTCCATGCCGGCAATCACGCCGATGTCTTCAAACACATTGTTCTGACTCGCTTGATCGCGCTCATGTCGCGCAAGGAGCAGCCATTTGCCTATCTCGATACCCACGCAGGTATCGGTCTGTATGACTTGCAGGGAGACCAGGCAACGCGCACCGGCGAGTGGATCGAAGGTATTGGCCGCCTGTGGGATGCCGCCGACGTGCCTGAGATGGCGGCCGGTTACATCGATGCGATTCGTCAGATGAATCGCAAGACGGGTGAATTGCGGTACTACCCGGGCTCGCCCGAATTGGCCCGCCGCCTGACCCGCGAGCAGGACCGCGTGCTGCTCAACGAGAAACATCCTGAAGACGGTGCACTGCTCAAGGACAACATGAAGTACGACCGCCGTGTCGCGGTGCACCTTGGGGAAGGCTGGCATGTGCCCCGCGCCTTGTTGCCGGTGCAAGAGAAGCGTGCAGTTATGTTGATCGATCCGCCTTTCGAGCAGCTCGACGAGATGAAGCGTTGCTCCGTCGCCCTGAAAGAAACCATTGCGCGTATGCGCCAGACCGTCGGGGCCATCTGGTATCCGGTCAAGGACCAGCGCGCGCTGAAGCGGTTCTATCAGGAACTGGCCGAAACCGGCGCACCGAAGCTGCTGCGCGTCGAGCTTTTCGTCCATCCGCTCGACACCCCCAATAGCCTGAACGGCTCAGGCCTGGCGATCGCCAATCCGCCGTGGGGTCTGGAAGA
Source organism: Pseudomonas sp. ME-P-057 (assembly GCF_030208975.1). Taxonomy (NCBI): domain Bacteria; kingdom Pseudomonadati; phylum Pseudomonadota; class Gammaproteobacteria; order Pseudomonadales; family Pseudomonadaceae; genus Pseudomonas; species Pseudomonas sp. ME-P-057. Next base: position 253 of record NZ_JARVSX010000018.1, on the reverse strand, counting down.
AGAGCTGCGCGAGTTGATGCCATGGCTGGCGAAAAAACTCGGTCAGACCCAGGGCGACTGGAAGATGGATTGGTTGATAGCGGAGTAAGTGAGTTGTTGCGGTGAAGCGCCCGACGTCTTCCCGGCTAAAGCCAGTCCTACAAGGATATGCGCAGTGTCAGAGGGATACGCGCGGTGTCAGGGGGGATACGCGCGGTATCAGTAGGACCGGCTTCAGCCGGGAAGGGGCAAGTCGCAGCACCTTCAATTCTGC